>NZ_JBGCCD010000020.1:0-84444 GCF_041262405.1 Lysinibacillus sp. RC79 | reverse complement strand
AACCCATAAAACTTTCGAACCGCCGTATACGGAACCGTACGTACGGTGGTGGGAGAGGTCGACTAGTCAATTAATGGCTAGTCTCCTACTCGATTGTAAAAAATGGAACTCAAAAGATAAGAAAAAGAGGTATATGCTCCTCTGTGAACATAAAATCCTCTTTTTATATTTTAATATTGAGATACTTTTAATGTACACGACGATAAAGACCTACAACTTGCCCCAAAATAGAAACTTGGTCTACGATAATTGGCTCCATTGTTGAGTTTTCAGGTTGTAAACGGAAATGATTTTTTTCCTTGAAGAAACGCTTTACAGTAGCTTCATCTTCTTCAGTCATTGCTACGACAATATCACCATTATCAGCTGTTGCTTTTTGTTTAACAATAACTAAATCTCCGTCTAAAATACCAGCTTCAATCATTGATTCACCCATAATTTCTAGCATAAATAATTGATCTTCACTAGTACCATAAGTATCTGGTAGTGGGAAATATTCATCGATATTTTCAATAGCAGTTATCGGAGAACCTGCAGTAACCTTCCCAACAAGTGGGACATGTATAACATGTTGCTTTTGAATAGAATCCTCTGGCTCTAGAATTTCAATGGCACGTGGTTTAGTTGGATCGCGTCGAATCAAGCCTTTTTGCTCTAAACGAGATAAATGTCCATGAACTGTTGAGCTTGAAGCAAGTCCAACTGCTTCACCAATCTCACGTACAGAAGGTGGATACCCCTTTGCACGCACTTCTTCTTTAATGAACTCTAATATGGCTTCTTGTCTTTTCGAAACTTTTTTCATGATAGCTCACCTCTTTTTTTCTAATCATTCTACTTATTAGTAGTATAACAGAATGCGAACACTTAAGCAAACATAGGTTCGAAAAGTGTTTGACAAAAACGTTTGTTCGTACTATTATGAGAACATATATTCCGAACAAACATTCTTGAAAAGGGGTTTTAAACATGAACTGGTTAAAGAAAAATCCACATATTACAACTTTATTAGGTGCTTGTCTACTTTTTGCAGCATACCTTTTTATAACAAACCCAGGCGATGTAACGTACACAGAAATTGAAATCGCACATGGTGATAGCTTATGGTCGTTAGCCGATCAATACCGTGGTAAAATGAAAACGGATGAATGGATTAAGCTTGTGAAAACAGAAAATGAATTATCGAACGTACAAATTATTGCAGGTAAATCTCTAGTGATTCCAGTAGTGGGTGACCAACCCAATCCTATAAATTCAATTGAAATTGCGAGAAACGAAAAATGATAAATAATCAACAATCGGCTGTTGTCTATTGCCGTGTGAGTACAGAAAAAGAGACACAAAGTTCCTCGTTAGAACGTCAGCAGGAGGAGTTGATGCGCTATGCTAAAGAACAGGGCTACGAAGTGAAGCTTGTTTTTAAGGATAAGCATAGCGGCTATGATGTGGAACGTGAAGGATTATTAGAAATGCTCGATTTTATTAAAGAAAAAGAAATAGAAGCATTATTCGTGCAGGATGAAACACGCTTAGGACGTGGAAATGCTCGAATGGCAGTGTTGCATTTATTGCAGAAAACTGAAACGGATGTTTTTTCTATGCGAGACGAGGGACCTTTACAATTAAATGAAATGGATACGATGCTCCTAGAAATTTTAGCAATTGTAGAGGAATACCAGCGGAGAATCCATAATGCTAAAATACGCCGTGGCATGCGTCGTGCCGTTGAAAATGGCTATCGCCCTGAAAACAATTTATCTAATCGAGGGAATCCAAACGGTCAAGAACGTAAAGATGTCCCTGTAGAAGAAATCGTCAAGCTCCGCAATCGAGGCTTCACCTTTGAGGAAATCGCTATGACTCTTAGGGGGCTAGGCTTTGATGTAAGCAAAGCTACTGTCCATAGGAGATATCGGGAACATCAAGAGGGAAACGAAATAAAATGATGTTTTAATCAGTGGGAGTTTGATTGTCCCACTGATTTTTTTATTTTTATAGGCTCTAGATGAAGGTGAAGGACCGAGTAGTGACGGTAGAATGGCGAAAGCGATGGATAGAATAAATAAATCCATCCATCCATTTAAAATGTTGGATTGTGAACATAAAATAAGAGAAGTAGCAATATAATTTCTACCTCTCTTTCTCAATAATTCACTATAACGTTGGAAAAGATTTATCTCATCTATTACTGCTACATGCTTTCATATCAATTAGAGCTATTTCGTTATTCTCTGTACCAATTTTCATCAAAAGAGAGATGTAGGGCTTTACCCACAGTAATACCAAATTGTATAAAACCCCTACCTCTTGCAGTTATTATGTTACCATCTTGTACAACTAGATCGTCAGAGAAATAATTAAGATCGAAGAAGTCTAATTTTCTTATACCTTCTAGCGGCAATCCAACAGTATACTTTTTGTTTTTTAATACTCCAGCTTTCGCTAAAAGAGATGGAGAGCTAGAAATACTGGCAATAATTGCTCCTTTGGCATTCGCATTACCAATAAAATCAATTAATTCTTGCTCATTTATTAGTAAAGCTATATCCATACACCCTGGTAGCAACAAGCTATCGATTTCGTCAAGATTAACTTTACTTATTTGTGTATCGGCTATACAAGATAACCCTGATTCCCCTTTAATTTTTTCATTGTTTAACCCAACAGTAATAGTGGGCTTATCACCTTGCGTTAATATAGATAATGCTACACTCAATTCATATTCACTAAATTGGGGATACAATAATATAGCGGTCTTTTTCATATAATTCTCCCATCTATTTAACAACGAAGATTTAGAACTCGACATAGCAGTATAGTGAAAGTATCTTATACCCATTCCTCATCTAAGACTGCATAATAGTATTCATCCCACCAATCATCATTGTGTGGTATACATTTTTTAAAATAACCCTCACGTCTCATGCCGATTTTCTCCATCACTTTATAGGATGGGATATTTTCTGGCTGGCATGTAGCAATAATTCTATGCAGTTTCATTTCTTTAAATCCATAGTCCAGTACAGCTTTTGCTGCTTCTGAGGCGTAACCGTTATTGAAATAGTTCGGATTCAATACCCAGCCAATTTCGTACGTATGATCACCAAAATATTGATGGAAAACAATATGACCAATAACAATATTTTCGTTTAGTAAAATAATAGGGAAGTATTTTGCTTTTTCCCCGCTATTTTCTGAAACAAACTTTTTTGCTTGTGCCTCATTAAAAACGCCCTCCGGAATATACCTCATCACATTTGGATTTGAAGTATATTCATAGACAGCTAGCCAATCTTGAACCTCAAATTCTCTTATTAATAGTCTGTTCATTTTGATAAACAATTTGCATTCCTCCAAGCATAAATTGATTGTTGTTTTAGAACCCTATAAATTAGTTATACACTTGGAATTTCTCAAAGTCATGCAATATATGGTATTTACTTCTAAAATATAAGGATACTAGAAAGGTTGGTATAACTGCATTTTAAGAAAATTCATGCTATACTTTGCATACCATATTCATTAAGATATGTATTGAAAGGTGTGTAATTATGTTATCAAAAGAAAAAATTAACCGAATCAATGAACTTTCTGCAAAGGCTAAAAGTGGTACATTAACAGAGGCAGAAGCTAAGGAACGATCAGCGCTTCGTAAAGAATATCTAGATACATTTAGAGCAACGATGCGAGATACAATTGAAAACGTAAAAGTGGTAGATGCTGAAGGAAATGATGTAACACCAGAAAAAGTAAAACAAGCGAAAAAAAATAAATTTCTCAATTAATATGACACATTTCTATAAAGTATGTTATAAAACGTTAATAGTATAACAAAACCATTGTTTTCTGAAGCAATGTTGACTAAACTGTAAAAGAACAATATATAGGACGAGAAAGGATGTCACAAAATAATGACTCAACATGCGGATCAACTAGCGATTAATGCTATCCGAACTTTGTCAATCGATGCAATTGAAAAAGCAAACTCAGGTCACCCAGGTTTACCGATGGGGGCAGCGCCAATGGCTTATACGCTTTGGACAAAACAACTTCGCCATAATCCGGCGAATCCAAAATGGTTTAACCGCGATCGTTTTGTACTTTCTGCAGGTCACGGCTCTATGCTTCTATACAGCCTACTTCATCTTGGTGGCTACGGCTTACCAATGGAAGAAATTCAAAACTTCCGTCAATGGGATTCATTAACTCCAGGACATCCTGAATATGGTCATACTGTAGGGGTAGAGGCTACAACAGGTCCTCTAGGTCAAGGAATTGCTATGACAGTTGGTATGGCAATGGCTGAACGCCATTTAGCAGCTACTTACAATAAACCAGGACATGACATCGTTGATCACTATACATTTGCACTTTGTGGCGATGGCGATTTAATGGAAGGTGTAGCAGCTGAAGCTATCTCTTTAGCAGGTCACTTAAAACTTGAAAAATTAATCGTTTTATACGATTCAAACGATATTTCTTTAGATGGTGATTTAGAAAAATCATTCTCAGAAAATGTTCAAAAGCGTTTTGAATCTTATGGCTGGAACTATTTAAAAGTTGCTGATGGTACAGATGTTGAAGCAATTAATGCAGCTATCGAAGAAGCTAAAAAATCAACTGGCAAGCCAACACTTATCGAAGTGAAAACTGTAATCGGTTTTGGTTCACCAAACAAATCAGGTAAAGCTGCTTCTCACGGTGCACCACTTGGTCAAGATGAAGTCGTTTTAACAAAAGCAACTTATGAATGGGCACACGAGCCATTCCAAATTCCTGCTGAAGCATATGATACATTCGCAGCAGCTGCTGAAGTTCAAGGTGCACAACCTGAAGAAGTTTGGAATGCTAAGTTTGAAGCATATAAGCAAGAGTTCCCAGAATTAGCAGTGCAATTTGAAAACGCAATGAATGGTCAATTACCGGAAGATTTCGCTTCAGAATTACCAGTTTATGAAGCAGGTAAATCAGTAGCAACTCGTTCTTCTTCTGGAGATGCAATCAATGCTATTGCGAAGAAAACTCCATCATTCTTCGGTGGTTCAGCTGACCTTGCTGGCTCAAACAAAACAACGATGAAAGACGCTGGAGATTTCTCTGCAGATGATTATGCTGGCCGTAATATTTGGTTCGGTGTACGTGAATTTGCAATGGGTGCAGCTATGAACGGTATGGCGCTTCACGGTGGTCTTAACGTATTCGGTGGTACATTCTTCGTATTCTCTGATTATGTTCGTCCAGCTGTACGTCTTTCTGCATTAATGGGTCTTCCTGTTACTTATGTATTTACACATGACTCAATTGCTGTAGGGGAAGATGGTCCGACGCATGAACCAATCGAACACCTTTCATCTTTACGTGCAATGCCAAATCTATCTGTTGTTCGTCCAGCTGATGCAAATGAATCAGCAGTTGCATGGGAGCTAGCAGTAGCATCTGAAAAAATACCAACTGTTTTAGTATTATCTCGTCAAAACTTACCTGTTCTTGACGCATCTATTGATACAGTACGTGAAGGTGTTACAAAAGGCGCTTATACAGTATCTCCTGCTACAAAAGAAGTGGCAGATGCTATTTTAATTGCAACAGGCTCTGAAGTTTCACTTGCAGTTGAAGCACAAAAAGCACTAAAAGCTGAAGGCATGGATGTGGCAGTTGTTTCAATGCCATCTATGGATCGCTTCGAAAAACAAGACGCAGCTTACAAAGAAGCTGTTCTTCCAAAAGCTGTAACAAAACGTCTAGCAATCGAAATGGGCGCATCATTCGGCTGGCATAAATACACTGGTTTTGAAGGGGACGTTCTTGCAATTGACAAGTTCGGCGCTTCTGCACCAGGTGAATTAGTAATGGAAAAATACGGATTCACAGTAGAAAATGTTGTAGCGAAGGTAAAAGCGCTATAATTTATTAAATACCGCAATACTCAGAGGGGGTTAAATTTCCACTGAGTGCTGCGGTATTTTTTCGCGTTTAGAAGATTTCATTAAAGAAATCCATATAGCTGCACATTGAATTAGAAGTATAGCAACAAAGTAGTAAAAGGCCTTGGAACTTCCTCCAAGGTTTAGTTCATCAACAATAATCCCACTAAACCAAAGAAGCTGACCTGTGACAATGACGGAGAGGCTTGCAAAAAGTAAACAAAACCAAATAGATACTTTTTTTATAATCACAATAATGAGTAGTAAAACAGCAAAAAGTAGGATAGCTTCAAAAATCGGATCAAGAAGTGAAAACATATTATCATTTACGAAATGCTTATAAGTAAATCTAGTATCCACATAACCCCTCCTTAAAAATAATAACGTTTTTGGTAATAAAAGGTTTCTTGAATTAAGAAACTTATCTAGTATTAATTTCCATTTGATATACAATGATAAGTGTAGGAATCGAACTAGAAATGTTGAGGGGTATTTAAATGAATTCACAAGCTATACTCACACAAGTAAAGAAAACTTTCTCAAAATTAGATTGTACAGGTGGCGGAGTTATTATTAATAAACATGGTCAAACCGTACTAGAAGAATATTTTGGTGTGCAAGGACAACAACAAGACGCCAAAAGAGTAGGACCACATACTCTTTTTCATCTTGCTTCAGTTCGTAAAACATATGTAGGATTTGCTGTAGCATATGCGATATTTCATAACTATATTGCCTCAATAGATGATACACTAAGTGATTATTTAGAGAATGAAAAAGTTTTTGCCGATGTATCAATTAGACATCTACTAACACATACTCACGGTTTACGTCGCCAAAATGAAAAAGTGATGCAGGAATTCAAAGCAGGCAATAACTGGGGATACCGAGATATCAATGTAGAACTACTTGCACAAGTCATTTTTAAAGCTACTGGAAAAACTATTGCGGAAATTGTGGATGAGCAAGTATTTCAGACATTGTCTTTTACTGAAACAAATTGGTTCAGTGAAAAAAACGAACAGCATATTGAAGTAATACATAATGATCGTCCATTTTGGTATGAAAGCGAAGTATGTGATGGCAGCAAAATGAATATGTATAGCTCATTAAGAGAGCTAGCTCAGTGGGGGCAAGTGCATCTCGAGAAAGGGAGAATAAATGGAAAACAAATTATACCTGAAGAAATCATACAGTTATTAACGACAATTCAATCCCCGAATTCTAAACCAAAGAACTTGCCCACTAATGGCTTTTTTTGGTTTGTTCAGCCTCAACAGAGAGAAGGGATTACAGAGTTAAGCCCAATATTACCACAAGGAAGCTTTCAATTGCTTGGTTACACAAGTGTTGCTTTATTGGTAATTCCAAAAGAAAATATTGTAGCAGTTCGTGGATTTAACAGCTTTGGTTCACCTGAAGGGTTTGATTATATCAAGGATATTCATGATTTCGGTTCAACAGTATATCAATCAATTCTTTAACAATAAAAGGAGAGCTAGTAATGAAAAAGTATAGCGTTGTTTTATTTGATTTAGACGGTACAATATCTGATCCTAAAATAGGGATAACGAAATCTGTTCAATATGCTTTACAAAAAATTGGTATTGTTGAAGAAGATTTAGATCAGCTTGAAACATTTATTGGGCCACCATTACAAGTATCATTTCGAGAAATATATGGATTGGATGATGTTCAAATACAGCAAGCGGTTGCCTATTACCGTGAACGTTTTATCCAAACCGGCATGTATGAGAATAAACTGTATCAAAATATATCCTCAGTATTAGAATGTTTACAGAAGGATGGATATCAGTTAGCAATAGCTACATCTAAGCCAACTGTATTTGCAGAGCAAATTATACAATATTTCAATCTCGAACATTTTTTTGACCTTGTGGCAGGTAGCAATTTAAATGGGACACGCTCAGCTAAAGGAGAAGTTATCGCATTTGTACGCGAACACTTTAATGAAGTGAATATCGATCAATTGATTATGATTGGAGATCGTAAATACGATATTGTTGGGGCACATGAAAATCAAATTGATTCTATCGGTGTTACTTATGGCTATGGCTCACTTGAAGAACTAACAGATGCACAAGCAACATATATAGTGAACAATGTAAACGAGCTGCAAGAATTTTTAAAAAATTAGGCTAAAAAAATACGAACTGCATTGATAGAAATGCAGTTTCGTATTTTTTTGAAAACAGACGCAATCGCTGATAAAAGTGCGGAAATCGCTGATAACCCGGGTAGAATCGCTGATAAAAGGAGGGAAATCGCTGATAACCCGGGTAGAATCGCTGATAAAAGTGCGGAAATCGCTGATAACCCCAGCAAAAACCCTGATAAATCAAATTTACTTCGCAAGCCCGTTTTGAAAAGCGTAGACAACTGCTTGTGTGCGATCTTGAACTTCGAGCTTCGCTAGAATATTACTGACATGTGTTTTTACGGTTTTTAATGCAATGTATAAGACATCGGCGATTTCCTGATTGGCTTTGCCTTGAGCCATTAGCAATAATACTTCCATTTCACGCTCGGTAAGCTGCTCATACAGTGGGGTACTATTGCCGTGGCGCATGCGATGCATCATTTTTGATGTTACTTCTGGCTCTAAAACAGTTTCGCCGCCCATTGTTTTACGAATGGCCTCAGCGATTTGCTTCGCATTGGACGTTTTTAAAATATAGCTGACTGCACCAGCCTCTAATGCAGGATAGACTTTGTCATCATCTAAAAAACTTGTCACCATCATAATTTTTGCCTCTGGCCAGGCAGCTAAAATTTCAGCTGTCGCCTCAGCTCCTGTCATGATTGGCATCACATTGTCCATTAAAATAATATCTGGGCGGAGAGCGAGAGCACGCTCCACTGCCTCTTTACCGTTTTCAGCTTCACCTACAACTGTGATATCAGGTTGTGCTGATAAATAAGCAGAAACACCGATACGCACCATTTCATGGTCATCCACTATTAACACTTGAATCATTCACTTCAACCTCCTTCTGTAGAGGAACTTTAACCTCTACAATTGTACCTTCTCCAGGCACCGATACAATTTTGTACGTACAGCCTATTTCTACAGCACGTTCAGCAATATTTTGCAGTCCGTAAGAAGCAGATTTATCAGCTTCGACATCAAACCCGAGCCCATTGTCCTGAATACGCAAAATCGCTAAGTCATCACGGGCAACGAGCAGTAATTCAACTTCGCTCGCTTTGGCATGGCGTAGCGTATTCGATAACGCCTCCTGTGCAATACGGAATAAATGATCCTCCTCAGCTTTGGATAACGCCATTTCCTCAAGTTCATATTCAATATGAAAAAATACTTTTTGCTGCAGCTCAATAATAAGTTCCTCAAGACCTTGTGCAAGCGTCTTATTATGGAGGGCTACTGGACGTAAATGTAATAATAATGCACGCATTTCAAGCTGTGCCTGTTGCACAACTTTTTCGACCTGCTTTAAGCTTGTAGCATTTTCATCGGTTTCGGTTAAGGCGGAAAGTAACATCGAAGCTGCGAATAATTGCTGTGATACAGAATCATGGAGCTCACGAGCAAGGCGTTGACGTTCAGCAATAATTCGCTCTTGAATAATTTTATCATTAGCTTCTGCACGTTCATTGGATAAGCGCTGTAAGCTTTTGCGTTGAGTATCAATTAACTCACTTGTTTGAACTAAAGCTTTTTTCAAAGGTTTTGGTAAAGGCTGTTTTTTAGGTAATACAAAATCAGGTTCAACTAACTGTTTCACGATGCGAGTTGCCTGAGCTTCTCTGGCACGGGCAGTCATACTAATCCAGCTTGCAATCACTAAACTAAGCGAAAAAAGAATGACCGCAATAAAGCCACCGAGTGGAATATTATTATAATTCTGCTGCCATAATGGCTCCCATGTTTTCTCGTTTGGCTCGCCCCAAACAGCGACAAGGAGACCGAATGTAGCACTCATCAAAATAAAAAGTAGAGTAAATATTCTTGAGATAAAGGCAATCATTTACGTAGCACCTCCAAGTCCCCAAGCCATGTTGCAACATGTATGACAAGTGTACGCTTTGCATCCTCGGGGTTTCCATCTGAGAAACTTACACTTTCATTGAGTAAGCGTTGTGGTCCGAGATGTAGGCATTTTAATTCACCAAACAATGTCGTATAGTGTAAGCGGAATGGAATTTCATATGGGATATAAATTTGAACCTTACCAATGCCTTGTCGAATCGTAATGATGCTTGTGCCGGCTGGTAAAATTGTTTGTGTTGTGTCAATCGTAATGTCGCCTGCAAGTCGCTGTATTTGGACATCTTGCCATTTATAGGCTTCCACTGGTGTAGGCAATGTACCGAATAATTCGTTTTTCGTAGCGGGAAGCTTTTCGAAAAGTTCCAAACCAACAACTTTTGCTGAGTTTTCTCTTTGTAAGTATTGATAGAGCATATAAAAGAGAATGATGACGATAAATAAGCGTAAACTCCACATCGTAAAGAGTGCAATCGAGATAAAGAAAATTCCTGTCCATTTAAAGAAACGATTTTTTTTCGAGAAGCTTAAATAAAGAAGTCCTACCCCAATCAATAGACAAAAGGCGCCACCGTTATTAAAAATTGTGAGCTCCACAAAAACAAGTAAAAAGAAGCATAGTACCCAAAATGTGAGCTTATTAGTTGTGAAATTTTGCAAGAGGGTCACCCTTCTTTCTACAAATTGATGAGAGAAGACGAACTTCTCTTAAATATTTTTTTTAAATGTATTATTAATGATCTTCAAGCATTTTTTTGATTGTATCATTCATCAATGTTGAATCAAGTGTATTTGGATAATGAGCAGAGTGCTCTAAAGTGATAAACTCCTTACCATTTGGTGCATCTAATAACTCATAATATTGCTTTGCTAATTCATAGTTCGTCTGTTTATCATATTTACCTTGTATAAAATAAACGGGTATATCTATACTTTTTACAGAATCAAAAAAATTAGTAAGAATGATTTCTTTTTTTAGTTCTTGGCTTTTTATAAGGCTAAATTGTGGCCCTGAAATAAATGCTTTATACAGATCCTGTAAAGAGTAATCAGGGGAAGTAAAAGCCCCTTTTATCAATTCAAAGAGATTGACTTTCTTGATCGTATCATCAAAATAATTCATGCCTTTATATTGATTGATAAGATCGCTAAATTGATCCTCATCTTTTGCTAAATAAGGACCTTTTCCTAAATCTTCTAAAATTCGGAGTGTTTTTTTATCTTCATTAGCTATAGCTTCACTCTGTAACCAATTGTATCCAAGTTCTTGGCCTTTACTAATATTTGTTAATTGAGAAATTCCTAAGTAGGCATGAAACTTCTCAGGATAATTAGACACTAATTGAGTTCCAATTACTGTACCGAAGGACTGACCAATGACAAATATTTTTTCCTGTTGATAATGTTCTCTAATATAATCCACTATTATATTAGCATCTTCTGTAAAGTGAGAAAGGGTCATTGTAGTATTCGTTAATTTCTTGTTAAAACTTTTTCCGGAACCTCTTTGATCATAATAAACTGCTACGCAATTCTCGGTTATTTCAGGATACAATGTTCGAGCACTCACGCCATAAGGGAATGGTGATCCTGGCCCACCATGTAGGAATAAACAAAATGGTTTCTCCTTATCTTTTCCTTCCACTAATATATATTGTTTATCTCCATTTACATTGATTTCCTTTAACTCACTAATACCACCATTTTCGATAATTTCAGCACTTTTTTGTTTAATTTGTTGTTGTACAATGAAGCGATAACCTAATAACATGAATATAAGTAATATAAGTATAAAAAAAGCAAAAAGACATATTTTAATCATAGGACTAAACCACTTTCTGTTTACACTTTTTTTCATTAAGATTATTTCCTCTATCTCTTTTTGGTCACCTTCAAAAGTTTTTTCTTCAAAGAAATGGGATGCTTCAATAATTGAGGCATCCCTTATTTCTTTTATTATAACATGTTATTTGTTTTCAATTAGCAGTGGTTCGTTATCTTCTATGACATTTTTTTCTAGCTGTGCAAGACGAGACTCGAAAGATGTTACTTCATGATCTTTGTCGATTTGGTAAGCAAGCTTATCGATGTATGATTCTAAATCTTCAAAGTTGGTTTTATTGTTTTTAGCAATCATACCGTCCATTTGATGGTGAGCGCGTGTTACGTTTTCTTTACCCATAAGCTGTAATTGACGCACTTTCATATCTTTTATTTTGTGTTTCATCGTTTCAAATTTGCGTTCAAGCTCGAAATATTCACGTGTACTAGCCTCAATACTAGCTTGCAATGTATTGTTACGTGCTGTGTAAGCAGTAACTTCATCCGAAGCAAAATCGATTAAATCTTGTTCGCTGCTAGTAGTAGCTAATTTTAGTTGAGCCTCACGTTTAGCCAGTAATTCTGCATTTTGTTTAAATTCCTGCTCTAGTTTTTCTTTTAACTGACCTTGACGCTCTAATAATTTTCCAGTTTGCTCTGTTTGTTTTTCTGCTTCACGAATGTATTGGTTTAACATCGCAATTGGATTTTTTTGTTCTTTCTTATCAAATAAATGATGCAAGTCTGCCTCTATTGAATATTTAAAACGTTGAAATAAGTTCATGTAAATTCGCTCCTTTTATTTTGTTAAGTTAGACCATTCTTTTTCAAAGTTTGTAAACGGATCTTCTTCTTTAGCTTCAATTGTTGGGATTTTTACATCTTCGTTGTTCCATTTTTTATAGATAACGTAGATGACAGCGATTGCTGCTAAACCAATCATTGCTGGGATATTAGATATTGCTGATAGAACACCTATCAGACCTACTGTAACCCATACGATTTTGCCGAATGACGATTTACTTGCAGTGTAGAAATGCATACCGAGTGCTACAAACAATCCTGAAAATAGTAGACCAGCAAGTGGTCCTGTTAAGGCAAGTGCAACACATCCTGCGATGATGCCTCCTGTTAATAGAAAAAATTTTCTCATATGTTTTAGCTCCTTTCGTTTGTACCTTTATATTACCTATTAGAAAGCTTTGCTAAAACGGACTGGAAATTGATTTTACTCTAGGTCTTGAGGCTGAGAATATTCTAAGTACTATAGAAGAAGCTCAAATTTGTAAAACATAAAGTATTTGATAGAACTGAAAGTAGAAAGTTTTCGACAAAAATAGAAGATGAATACTTCCTTCGTTTGACAAATTAAAGAGTTTGAATGAGTTATACTTATGAAAAAGAAATGAGCGAAGGAGGATTTCTAGTGAGAACCTATTCCATATATAAAATAAAAGAAGAGCATTTAACGTTTATTTTCGGCAGAGAGCGCAAGTTATTAGAAATGATGCAAGGCTGTGAAGACGCTAACGAGAAATCCTTAAAAGAGCTTGCATATATATGTGAAACCGTTCGCTTCGATGAGATTGCTACGATGCTAGAGGCGCAACTAGATTCCAAGTATGCACATTTAGAGAGAGCTCGTAATGCTTTATTTTTAGAACATCCTATAAAAGGGAAGATGGCTATTTATTTGGTGGAACGCAAAATTTGTGTCTATTGTGAGGGATCACGTATGCTTGATTTGGATCTATTCCAAATGCTTGCGAAGATGAGCGAGCGTTTTATTGCATTTAATAAACAAGATAATGAGTGTGGGTGGCTAAAGCCAATGAAGTATACAATGCACTAGGAAATTTCACTACAATATATAGTAACACGCTAATATTTGGTGTATAATGGAGCGTGGAGAGTTTTTTTCTCGGTATATATTGTAGTGGAGGAGGTTGGTTGTATGCCTACATGGGGCTGGATTATTATTGTAATTATCGCATTAGCAGCGGGCGCAGCACTTGGTTTCTTTTTAGCTCGTCAAGCTATGATGAAATATTTAAAAGAAAACCCACCAATTAACGAACAAATGATTCGTATGATGATGGCGCAAATGGGTCGTACTCCGTCTGAAAAGCAAGTACGTCAAATGATGTCACAAATGAATAAATTCCAAAAATAATTGGAATTTTTAAAGAACAACTAGTCCAAGCCGGGGCTGGTTGTTTTTTTAACTTCTTTTAGCAAATGTTTTCTGTGTGAAAGCGAAGCGACAGCAACAATTGTTTTCTGTGCGAAAGCAAAGCGACAGCTACAATTACACCAAGGCAAAATTGATTTTTATAAATTATTTGAATAATGCGTAAAAAACATATAAATCTATCGGAAAACTCGTTATAATGGAAATATTCTATATAAAGGAGTTGTGTGCATTGCAGAAAGAAAAAACAAATGTTGAAAGCTTTGATTTAGATCATACGAAAGTAAAAGCGCCATATGTACGTTTAGCAGGTGTTAAAACAGGAAAAAATGGCGATGAAGTGTACAAATACGATATTCGTTTTAAACAGCCAAATAAAGAGCATATGGAAATACCTGCATTGCATTCCTTAGAGCATTTATCGGCAGACATTATTCGCAATTACTCTGATCATATTGTTGATTTCAGTCCAATGGGGTGCCAAACAGGGTTTTATGTATCGCTAATCAATCACAATGATTACGAAGATTTATTAAATATTTTAGAAAAAACATTTACAGATGTAACAAAGGCCACTGCAGTTCCTGCGTGCAATGAAGTGCAATGCGGCTGGGCAGCTAGCCATAGTCTAGAAGGTGCACAAGCGTTAGCTAAAGAATTTTTAGCAAAACGCGAAGAGTGGCATATTGTTTTTGCTGAATAAAAAATTTAAAAACCTTGCGTACAGTTCATTCAGTGTCGCAAGGTTTTTTATGTTGTCTGTGAGAGTCGTACCGCATTGCTTTCACACAAATACATTGTTGAAGGAATTATAATGACGTGCTGAGTGAATTGGTTGATTGGAGTGGAGACTGGGCGACTCCTTGGGGATTAGCGTCACAGATGAGACCCTGGAGCGAGCAACGCGAGTGAAGCGGCTCATCGGACGCCCCCAGGAAAGCGCCCAGTCGGAACGGAAATCAACCCCTCGCTTTGCAGAAGAACTATTTTTTATTTAAATGACACCTATTGACACAATAGTGTTTGTCGTTTGTACTAAAAATGAAATGGAATGACATTAGACGAAGAAGAATCACGATTAATTTTTTGATAGATGAAATTTTCTAAAAAGTCATGGATTAAATCCTCATATTCAGCCATATTTTCATTAAAGGACTGTGCATGAGCACCTTTATCAAATAGCTTCAGCTTCTTAGGACCGGTTTTTTTATTGTATAGATCCAGTGACATAGAAGCTGGGATAAATGTGTCAGGAATACTATGGATAAAGAGCACTGGCTTTTCAATATTTGTTACAGCCTCAGAAGGTGTCACACTTTTAAAGGAATAACCATCTCGCAAGCGGACAAAGAAATCTGCAAAACGAATGGGAATAATCGAGCCGTATTTAAATTCTGTCTTCGCAATTTGTTTCAGCAACATTGAAAAATCAGAAAATGCACAATCAGAGATATAGAAATCCGCACCGTCCTCTACAGTTCCTGCATATAGGAGCATTGTTGCGGCACCCATCGATTCACCATGTATACCAAGAATGGCGTCTTCACCAATCATTGCCTTCACAGTTTTGACAACTGCGTCAAGGTCATTTTTTTCATAATAGCCGTAGCTAGTCGTTTTCCCACCTGTTTCCCCATGTCTACGATGGTCAAAAATAACGGAATTGTAACCAAGTCGTTCAAAAAGTCGAGCATATTTGACAGAGTTGATTTTATTTTCTGTTACACCATGGCAAATAATGATGGTATTATTTGTTTCCAATGGCTGAAACATAATACCGCGAATCGTATAACCATTTGGAGAATCAATATTTAATTCACATTTTAAATTTTTATTGTACCAAGCTTCGTCAAAACGTTTAGCAGTGGTTTCACGTTCACGAACAAATTCAGGATCCTTTTGCTTAATGTACATTAATTTATTGGAGAGCGCGAAGCCGAAAAGACCAGTTGCTGCTGCGGCAATCGTCGTCGTTATACCTGAAAATAAAAGCATTTTCTTTTTCATTATTAGCACCTCCACGTCCTGTTTCTTTTGCTGTCTAGGCATACAAGCGACATCATTCGTATGTATGCACTTTCTTAATTGTAATGTTCCCAACTGAGATTGTTTAAAACACGTCAACATTTTACATTATCTTTGGCAAAACTGCGATTATTTCTGTTATCGAAAATCGTCAAAATATTTGTTAAAATAGATATATCTGCTAGTAGCATATGCATGCAGTGTTCATTTTTGAACGGGGAAAAGGGGAGAATGTTTATGACGAAAGAGGTAGTAATAGTAAGTGCTGTACGTACAGCTATTGGTTCATTCCAAGGAACATTAAAGGACGTACCAGCGACAAAATTAGGAAGTATTGTTATTAAAGAAGCATTAGCACGTGCTGGTGTAGCAGGTGAACAAGTTGAAGAGGTCATTATGGGGAATGTCTTATCGGCTGGACTTGGTCAAAATCCAGCTCGTCAAGCAGCGATTGCAGCAGGCTTACCACATGAAGTGTCTGCATTAACGATTAATAAAGTTTGTGGCTCAGGTCTAAAAGCAGTTCACTTAGCGACACAAGCCATTTTAGCAGGTGATGCGGATATTATCGTTGCAGGTGGCTTTGAAAGTATGAGCCAGGCACCATATGTATTAAAAAATGCACGAGAAGGCTTCCGCATGGGGGATCAAAAAGTAGTCGATACGATGATTCATGACGGATTATGGTGTGCATTCAATGACTACCATATGGGCGTTACTGCTGAAAATTTATGTGATGTCTATGAGATTTCTCGAGAGGAACAAGATGCCTTTGCAGCACGTTCACAACAGCGTGCAGAAGAGGCAATGGCAGCAGGGAAGTTTAACGATGAAATCGTAACGGTGGAAATTCCTCAGCGCAAGGGCGATCCTATTATTTTTGATAAAGATGAATTCCCGCGTCAAGGCGTTACAGCTGAGTCGCTATCAAAACTACGTCCTGCCTTTAAAAAGGATGGCTCCGTAACAGCAGCAAACGCATCAGGCATTAACGATGGTGCAGCGGCTGTCGTTGTCATGTCGAAAGAAAAAGCGGAAGAGTTAGGCATTCGACCAATGGCACTAATTACAGCGAATGCAAGTGCGGGTGTTGACCCAGCTATTATGGGGACTGGCCCTGTAACGGCCGTAAAGAAAGCATTGGCAAAGGCTGATGTGACGTTAGATAATATAGATTTAATTGAAGCAAATGAAGCTTTTGCAGCTCAATCTATCGCTGTAGATCGCGAACTAGGCTTTAATCATGATAAACTAAATGTGAACGGGGGCGCAATTGCTCTTGGCCACCCAATTGGTGCAAGCGGAGCACGTATTTTAGTAACGCTTTTACATGAGATGGAAAAGCGTGATGCAAAAACAGGTCTCGCAACACTATGTATCGGTGGTGGGCAAGGTGTGGCAACAGTTGTCAAGCGCCCTTGAAGTGAATAAGAAGGTGAATTGCAATGGGAAAGAAAAGAAAACAGCAGCAACGCGTGGATAGTAGCGTAACATCTAGTCTACCAAAGCAGGAGGCAGTTACATTAGCCGATCAGCTAGGCGGTGACGTGCTTGCCAAATTAAAAGCTGCCAAGCAAGATTTAACAACGAAAGAGCAGGCCGCAGAAGAAGAGCGCCAAGCAAAGCTAGCCTTTGAGCGCAAACAACGCGAAAAAAACAAATCGTTTGAAGAACTACTAAACGAATACGGCGATAAAGGCTCAAAATTCTAAAGAGAAACAGTGAATCCAAATGCGGATTCACTGTTTTTTATGTTTTATCGGAAAGATTCCGAGATTTATCGGAACAATTTTACGTTTTATCGGAAAGATTTCGAGATTTATCGGAACAATTTTATGTTTTATCGGAATGAATTTTGTTTTTATCGGAACATTTATCACAAGAAATAGATGTTGCCAAATACTATTTTTAAAAACAGTTCTTTTAATAATTTGTTTGGTGACTGATTGAATCATAGCGAAATAAATAAATACTAGCTTAGTTAAAAACCCTTTAAGAATCGAGAAAACTACCAAAAAGATATGTAGGTAATCACGAAGATAAAAGAGTTGATATTATATATTCTTCTGTATTGTGAAATAATAAACCTTTTTGATAATTTATTTAGTTTAAAATAAACAAAACATAATTACTAATGAAAAAAAATAACTAAAAAATGATTTAATTTAACATTTTAAGTTGACAAAAAATATTCTGAATAATATGATTATTACGAAATCGATGCTTAACCGAGAGTTTCATATCATTTTTAATAGAAAAGGGGGATTTTCATGAAAAGGCTTGGAGTCTCGTTGATGCTTGTGGGAATGCTTGTTTTGGCAGCTTGTAGTAATGATAACGGGAATACTGATAGAAGTGGCACAAATGAAATTATTGAAGGTGTGCCTGAAGGTGTACAAAACGGCAAAAAAATTGCTGTATTACGTAATCTAGCATCAGACGATCATACGAAGCAATTTTTAGATGGTGCACGTAAGGAAGGTGAAGCTTTGGGGTTCAAAGTGGATACGCATATAGTTGAAAATAATGATGCTAAGTTCCAAGAATTAGTTTCACAAATTACACAGCAAGACTATGACGGTATTATTATTTCGCACGGAAAAGAAGATTATTCATATGACATGATTAAGCCTGCTGTTGATAAAGGAATTAAAGTGACATTATTTGATACTGTCGCTAAAAAGAATGGTCAGAGTTTAGATGGTGTTACTGCAACATTCCAAGATGATTATGAGTTAGCACGTTTATCTCTTCAAGAAATTGCGGATTTGAGTAAGGAGCCCGTAAAGGTTATTAAACTATGGTTTGGAGGATTATCTCCTTTAGATAGACGTCAGGAAATATATAAAGAGTTTGAGGAAAAAGGTGAGATTGTCACTTTAGAAACAATTGGACCTACTAATTTCCAAGATATACAAGGTGACATTGCTGCAAAAGTGAATGCCGTTTTAGCAAAATATCCAGAAGGTACAGTAGATGCCATTTGGGGCTCATGGGATGAGTTAGCAAAAGGGGCTTATAAATCGTTAGTAGACAACAATCGTTTAGACATTAAATTGGTCTCAATCGATGTATCAAACCAAGATATTAACTTAATGAAAGAAGATAAAAGTCAATGGATTTCGACAGCTGCTGTAGATCCAGCGCTAATTGGGCGTATGAATATGCGTTTAATGGCAAAAAAATTAGCGGGTGAAGAAACACCAACAGAGTATGATTTAACAGCAAAGTTAATTAAACAAAGTGATTTAAAAGATAACACAACGATGCTCAATCTAAATGAAATTATTGATGGCTGGGGCGTATCTACTGAATTTGATGAGGAATGGATGAAAACACTACGTGAACACTATTCAAAATAATACAAAGATGACGTCTTGTTTTCAACTTCTTTCAGCAAATGTCTTTTAGCGAAAGCAAAGCGTCAGCTACAGTCTCCCACCTCTATAGGTGGGAGACTGTAGCTGAAAGAAGTTAAAGCCTCCGGTGGATGTCACGGAATCGGAAAGGAGTTCTTTGTGTAAACACAAAGCCGATTCAGGACGCAATTATGCCGAGGCATAATTGAATAAGACGTTTTCTTTTACCTTAATGTGAAAGGAGTGTTTGTTATGAAAGCCAAGACAGTCATTGAGATGAAAAAAATTTCAATTGAATTTCCCGGTGTGAAAGCCTTAAGTAATGTCGATTTCCAATTAGAATCAGGCACGATTCACGCTGTCATTGGTGCTAATGGGGCTGGTAAATCAACTCTAATGAAAATTCTTTCAGGAGCCTATCCGCATTATACCGGTGATATTTTTATAAACGGTGAACTAGTTTCTATTACTGATGCGAAAAAATCAAAGGAATTAGGTATAGATATTGTTTATCAAGAAGTAGATACAGCGTTAATACCCTATTTAAGTGTTGCAGAGAACATTATGCTAGATCAACTGATATTCGATAAAAAGTTAATTATCAATTGGCGAAAGATTCGTCAGTGTGCAAAGGATGTGTTAGATCGGATTGGTATTGAGTTAAATATTGAAAAAAAGGTGCAGGATATCACTTTAGCGGATAAACAAATGGTGTTAATAGCGCGGGCATTAATTCATGAGAGAAAATTTCTCATATTAGATGAACCTACCGCCCCTTTAAGCCAAGCAGAAACTGAGAAATTGTTTTCTATAGTCCGAGATTTAGTTAAAAATCATCATCTTGGAATTGTCTTTATCTCTCACCGGCTACCAGAGCTATTTGAAATCTGTGAAAAAATCACCATTATGAAAGACGGTAGAATCGTAAAAGAAAGCTTAATTGAAAAGATTACTCAAAATCAAGTTATCGAGCAAATGCTTGGTAAAACTTTCGATTTAGTTCATCACAAACAATTAAAAGAAAAAGGACAAATAGCCATACAGGTCACCCATCTTGTCGATGATTCAGGCTTAGTTAATGACGTATCTTTTCATGTCAATAAATATGAGATTATTGGTCTTGCTGGTTTAGTCGGAGCCGGAAAAACAGAATTATGCAAAGCGATATTTGGCATGTCTAATATTAAAGCTGGTTCCATTGAATTGTATTAAAAACCGAACTC
This sequence comes from Lysinibacillus sp. RC79, assembly GCF_041262405.1. Lineage (NCBI taxonomy): Bacteria > Bacillati > Bacillota > Bacilli > Caryophanales > Bacillaceae > Lysinibacillus > Lysinibacillus sp. RC79. The sequence continues at coordinate 63,871 of NZ_JBGCCD010000020.1, read as the reverse complement.
CCTACCATGCTGTTAAAAACCATTTCGGTTTAATTCCTGAAGAACGTCGGAAAGAAGGGATATTTGTTGAAGAGCCGATATTCAAAAATTTATCAATGGCCAATTTACATCCATTCACACATTTAGGAAGTTTTATTAAACAAGCGAAAGAACGAGAGGCTGCTCGATCGATGATTCAAAAAATAGGTGCTAAAACACCGAACGAACATCAAAAGGTAGCGAATCTTTCTGGTGGTAATCAACAAAAAATCGCGATTGGTAAATGGTTAATGACCGATGCAGAAATTCTTCTGTTTGACGAACCTACAAAAGGTGTCGATGTTGGAGCTAAAAGCGATATTTTTAATCTAATTGATGAGCAGGCAAAAGAAGGAAAGAGCGTTATTTATGCGACAAGTGAATTAAGTGAAATTTTGTTAATTACCGATCGAATCTATGTGATGTACGACGGGAAAATTGTGAAAGAGTTAGTCACTAGCGAAACGACAGAAGATGAAGTTATGTTCTATGCTACTGGAGGCGAAGCGTATGCAAGAGCGTAAAAATAATCAAACGCTATTATTTATAAAGGATTGGGCCATTGTATTAGCTGTTATTTTATTGATTATTGTTTTTACCGTTTCTATCCCTAATTTTATGCAAACAAATAATGTCTTAAATATTTTAAGAAGTATTTCAATCGTTACGATTATAGCAGTTGGGTTAACGGTTTCTTTATCTGTTAATGGTTTCGACTTATCGATTGGTTCGACAGCCACATTGGCAAATTCAGTTGTTGTATCTATGTTTGTATGGTTTAGCATGCCAACAGGTGTATCCATTTTAGTTGCTATTTTAGCCGTACTTTGTGTAGCGCTATTTAATGCGTTTTTAATCGTAAAAGTGAAAATACCCGATCTGTTTGCAACATTAGCAACCATGTTTATTGTTGAAGGCGTTGCTATGACCTATACAGGGGGCGGTTCAATTTCTGTTGGTATGCCTCGTTTAGATGGGACGCCAACAGAAGGTAGAATTTCGGATTTCTTCTTATTGTTAAGTAAGACACCTTGGATCATTTTAATCATGTTGGTCATCGTTATGTTAGTACATGTATTTTTAACATATACCAAACATGGTCGCTTTTTATACGCTGTTGGCGGCAATGAAGAAGCAGCAAAATTATCGGGGATTCCTGTCAACCGTTATAAAATGTTAGCTTATATTTTTTCAGCAGTTTTAGCCGGGATTGGTGGGCTATTGCTCGCGTCTCAAATCGGGTCTGCACAAATCAATGCAGGTGCAGGTTATTTAATGCCAGCTGTTGCTGCTGCTTTTATAGGGCAATCATTCGCTGGTCATGGCAAACCAAATGCCATTGGAACATTATTCGGAGCCGCATTAGTCGGTATTTTAGAAAATGGATTAGTAATGTTATCAGTTCCTTACTATTCTTTAAATATTATCAAAGGACTTGTTTTAGCATTTGCGCTAGCTTCAACGTATTACAGTAGAAAAAAATAGGAGGTTATTGTTATGTATTCCAAATATTTTTTAATGAACGAAGAAGATATTAAAAGCTATGTACAAGTAAAAATTAAAGGTTTTAGTGGAACACTACATAGTGACGAAATTGGTGATGGCAATTTAAATTATGTATTTCGTGTGAAAAATGAGCAAGGTGACTCGGTCATCGTCAAACAAGCTGGTCCACAAGCTCGTATCTCTGAGGATTTCGTGCTATCTACAGATCGAAATCGAATAGAAACAGAAGCATTATTAATTGAGGGTGACCTTACACCTTCTCTTGTACCAGAAATTTTATTGTTTGATGAAGTTATGAGTTGTTGCGTAATGGAAGATTTAAAAGATTTTGAGATTATGAGAAAGCAATTGAACGTATTTAAAACGTATGATCATTTCGCCGAGTTAATCTCTACTTTTATGGCGGAAAATCTTATTCGAACAACGGATTTTTTACTAGATCCAAAAAAGAAAAAAGAATTTCAAAAGCGATTCATCAATCCTGAGCTGTGTGAAATTACAGAACATCTAGTTTATACGGAGCCTTATATTGATTTTAAAAGGCAAAATATTTTAACGTCTGGGAATGAAGAGTGGATACATTCATTTATATATAAGGATACAGATTTACATTTAGAAGTTGCTAAGCGAAAAATACAGTTTTTAACAGAGGCACAAGCGCTTTTACATGGTGATTTGCATACAGGCTCTATTTTTATTAATGATGAAACATTGAAGGTTATTGATCCAGAGTTTGCCTTTTATGGACCTGTAGGCTATGATGTGGGGAATTTAATCGCAAACTTAACATTTGCCTGGGCAAGAGGATTAGCTTACAAAGAAGATGAATTTGTTTCATGGATTGAAGAAACATTATTATCTACTATTCAATTATTCCAAAAGAAGGCACGAAACATCTTAGCCACATCAACGGAGCAGTTTGCTGTCTACTCGGCTTTACTCGATGACTATATGGAACGAATCAGTCGAGATGCTTTTGCAATTGCAGGGATTGAGATGAACCGTCGTATAATTGGCTTAGCCAAAGTAGCAGATATTACGACCATTGAACCAATTGACGCTCGTATAACAGCCGAAAGACGTTGTTTAAAGATAGCGAAAGAATGTATTTTAAATAAGGAAATCAGCCATATTCAAGGCTATATAAAGCTATTACTTAAATATAAGAATGGGGTGTTGATTTAATGGAATTAAATACAATAGAATGGAAAAAAGATACACTCATTCTACTAGATCAAACAAAGTTGCCAAATGACATTGTGTATGTAGAAGTCCAAACTGTAGAAAAAGTATGGAATGCTATTCATACAATGATTGTACGAGGGGCTCCGGCCATAGGTGTAACAGCAGCTTACGGGATATATGTGGCGATTCAGCACTTTGAAGGTTCCGTTACTGCGGCAAAGAAAGAAGTACAAAAACAAGTACAGTATTTAGCCACGTCTCGTCCAACAGCTGTCAATTTATTCTGGGCTTTAGAAAGAATGGAACAGAAAGCCTTGCAAATAGAGACGAATGATTTAGAAACGTTCCAGGACATTTTATTACAAGAAGCGATTGCTATTCATACTGAAGATATCGAGATTAATCGTTCCATAGGTGAACATTTATTGACGCTATTGGAAGATGGCCAAGGGGTACTAACTCATTGTAATGCGGGGGCTCTGGCTACGACAAAATACGGTACAGCAACTTCTCCTTTTTATTTGGCAAAGGAGCGGGGGATGAGTTTTAAAGTATTTGCTGACGAGACTAGACCTCGTTTTCAAGGTGCCATGCTTACCTCTTTTGAACTCTTTAATGCTGGTATTGATGTTACGTTGATTACGGATAATATGGCCGCGACGGTGATGGCACAAGGCAAAGTACAGGGAGTCATTGTTGGCTGTGATCGTGTAGCTGCAAATGGCGACGTTGCTAACAAAATTGGGACACTCGGTGTGGCTATTTTAGCTAAATACTATAATATTCCCTTTTATGTAGCGACACCTACACCGACGATTGACTTACATTGCCCAACTGGTGCAAATATCCCGATTGAAGAGCGGAGTGTAGATGAAGTGTTAAAACCAACAGGACAATATGTCGCGCCAGCTGATGTGAAGGTGTACAATCCTTCGTTTGATGTGACACCTGCTGCACTCATAACAGCGATTGTCACAGAAAAAGGGATTATCGAACACCCGACAGAAGAAAAGGTGCGTGCAATTTTTAACTAAACAAAGATAGGATGACACGCATGACAAATTCTCTTAAACGAAGACAAGATGAAATTAATAAACTAGTGAACCAAAAAAATTACGTAGAAATTTCAGATTTAAGTGAACGGTTTCAAGTGTCTGAGATGACGATTCGACGCGATTTAGAAAAGATGGAAAGTGAAGGGTTATTAATTCGTGTGTTGGGCGGCGCAAAGCCTATCCAAAAATCCTTTGTTGAAGATAATTTAAATTTACGCGCATCTGAAAATTTAAAAGCTAAGCAATTAATGGCTCAAGAAGCGGTTACATTAATTCAAGATGGGGATGTAGTTGGTATCGATGCAAGTACTTCGGCAGCAGAAGTCGGAAAATTGATTAAAGGGATGAAGAATATAACAGTTGTTACGAATAATATAAGCGTTGCCCTTGATTTAATATCGAGTGAAGTGACGACGATTTTACTCGGCGGTTATGTACGCCCGAACTCTATTTCAACGATGGGAACGTCTTTGAAGAAATATATGGAATCTATCAATATCGATAAACTGTTCATCTCTGCAAGGGGCTTGACATTACAAGAAGGATTAACAGACTCAACAATTGATGAGGGTGAAGCTAAACAAGCAATGATTCACAAATCTAATGAGGTAATAGCACTTATTGATCAGAGCAAGGTTGGCGTCAAAAAACTATTCCAAATCATGCCAGCCGATGCTATTTCTACAATTATCGTTGATGAAATTAAACCATTTAACGACGAACAGCAAGAAGTCGTTAATGAATTTTTGAAAAGTAATTTAGATTTACGCATTGTGCGAAAAAAATAAGCGTCACCATATTGTGTTAGACAATATGAAAGGTGGAATTAGATGAGACTTCAAACAGAGCGAGAAAAAGTTGTTCGTCATTGTCAATTAATGATTCGAAATGGATTAACAAAAGGAACTGGCGGAAATATTAGCATCTATGTTCCTTCTGAAAATTGTGTCGCCATAAGTCCAAGTGGTATCCCCTACGAGGAACTAACCGCTGCTGATATCGTTTTGATTGATTTAGAGGGACAAATAATCGAGGGGCATCATAAACCTTCTAGTGAATGGGCGATGCATACAATGGTGTATAAAAGACGCCCTGAACTAAAAGCGGTTGTGCATACACATTCTATTTTTGCCAAAACACTTTCTTGTTTGCGTGAGCCCTTACCTGCAGTCTCTTATTTGGTTGCAGTAGCAGGTAAAGCAGTTCAATGTGCTGAGTACGCAAGCTTTGGTACACCAGCTCTTGGAGAAAATGCACTTAAAGCAATGGAAGGTTCGAAAGCAGTTTTACTAGCTAATCATGGTTTGTTAGCAGCTGGTGCAAATGTGGAAGAAGCCTTTAATATCGCTGAAGAAATAGAACTATGTGCAGAAGTATATATTCGTGCTAGATCTATTGGTACACCAGTTATTTTAGATGATCAAGAAATGACATATATGTTAGAACGATTCCAAACTTACGGGAAACCAGTAGAAAATAAATAATCATATAAATCCTCCTCAAATTATCAACTTTTCGAGGAGGGATATTTTATTTATCGGAAAGATTTCGAAATTTATCGGAACAATTTTATGTTTTATCGGAAAGATTCTAAGATTTATCGGAATAATTTTTGTTTTTATCGGAACATTTAGTCGTGAAGAAGAAATTATTTACATTATATTCCTTGAATGATAAAATTAATCACCTTTAAATACAAGGATAAAAGAGTGCTATCTTTTATTTAAAAATTTAAAAACAGGAGACGCTGCCAATACATATATCTCTTAATAGTTTTAGTTAAATCTATGATAGGAGAGAAAAAATGATTGAATTAAGCACTAAAAGATTAAGACTAATCCCATTAAACGCAGAGTATTTAGACTTACTAATTAATGAAGAAGAAACATTGGAAATAGAGTTGTCATTAAATAGTAAAGAAGTTTTTCTTGATGAAGAACTAAGACAAGCTTTGAAATTTAGACTATCGAAAGTATTAGAAGATGAGGAAAATTATATTTGGTACACAAATTGGTTAATCGTATCGAAAGAAAAAAACTGTATCGTTGGTGGCATTATGCTAAAAGGTCTACCGAATGAGCAGGGTGAAGTCGTAATCGGGTATTATACATTTCCACAATATCAGGGAAAGGGATACATGACGGAAACTGTTAGGATGATGAAAGATTGGTTACTACGTCAATCTAATGTTAAGTATGTAGTTGCTGATACTGATAAAAATAATATTGCCTCACATAAGGTATTACAAAAAGCGGGGGCAACTTTATATTCAGAATCTGAAGAACTTTATTTTTGGAGATTCGTATAAGATTAATAAAAGACAAAGGGCACTTTAAATTTTATTAAAAGTCAAGAGTTAAAGTAATGCACTTAATAGATCAATTTCCTATATACAATGTGCAACATTATAATACGTTACTTTTAAGCTGAACTAATTTTGATATTAGTTCAGCTTTTATTTGTGTTTAAAGATATAGTCTGAAAATATTTAATAAAAATGTAGTATATGTAAATTTTTCTCATCCTTATTCAACTCCCATGAAAGAACTTAATCATCTTTCATTTTCTGTGGTGAAGAGCTGTTTTTTGCGCTTCATGGATGGCTAACGGCGCAGTTTAGTTGAACAAGGATGAGATAATTAATTTTTGTTAATGTATTATAACATTAGTAAGATAGTAAGATTATGAGTTTGGAGCGAATATCAAATGAGAAAGTATACTTGTCCTTGTTGTGGTTATATGACTCTTGCAGAAGGAACACTGGATAGTTATGAAATATGTAAAGTTTGCTATTGGGAAGATGATTTCGTACAGAATGAGGACCCAGACTTTAAAGGTGGAGCTAATGAAGTATCTTTGAAACAAGCGCAAAGGAATTTCAAAATTTACGGAGCAAGTGAGGAAAGGTTTAAAGACAGCGTTGTAGAACCAAGCCTTGGAGGATACGAGAAAGATGAAAATTTTAAATCTCTCTAGAGTTTTTTTAGGGGATATTACAATCATTAATTAATCTGCTTTCTTTCACTAACGAGGTGTAAGAGTTTTAAAATCAAGCTACCGAGTTCCAAAGCTTCTGATCAATTTACTTTGCCAGACAATCAATACACGGACGCTATCTATTATGGCGAATTTGACCTTGACAAAGTAACGAAAGAAAAAAAGCAAACATGGGAAGAGCTTCTACAACAAATGACGTTGATTTGGGAGAGATAAAGAGGAACTGATTTGTATCAAATAATGCAAGAAAATCAGAAAGAATATGTCAAGTTAGTTTAGTAGGAGATAATCTTTTTAAAGGGATTGCTTTATAATAAATAACAAAAAGAGAAATTGCGCTGTGCAATTTCTCTTTTTGCTTGAACTGAAATTAATTATAACTCATCCTCGGTAACTTCATTATTATTTTTATTGCCATTACCATTGCCATTGCCATTGCCATTGCCATTGCCATTGCCATTGCCATTGCCATTGCCGTTACCATTACCATTGCCGTTACCATTACCATTGCCATTACCATTGCCGTTACCATTGTCATTCCCTGGCTTTACAACCAACACATCAAATGTTAGTGTGTGCTCACCATATGTTACCGTAATCGTCGTATTACCTTGACCTTTTCCTTTTACAGCCCCTGCTTTTACAGTAGCTATTTTATCATTCGCTACTTCGTAGGTTGCAAGCTTTGTAACATCTTTTTCTGTTGTTTTACCATCAAAAGTAGTTACTTCAGTAATCTTAACTGTAACTTCTTTACCTATTCTAGTTTCAACCTGAGCTTGGTCAATTTCTAGTGTTACTATTGGTTTTTCTACAACAGGTGCTTTAACTGTAACATTTATAGTAACTTTATTATCACCGTATGAAATAGTAATTGTAGTCGTGCCCACACCTACTGCAGTTACTAATCCATTTACTATTGTTGCAACATTTTCATCTCCAACAACATAAGTAGCTTTTGAAGTTACGTCTTCCTCTGTTGCATCACCTTCTGCAGGCGTTGACGTTTCTATTACCGTAAGTTGTGCAGTTTCTCCAACTGTTAGGTCTAGCTTAGTTGGATTTACAGAAAGTGCTACTACTGGTTCTACTACTTCTTTTTCATATATCATTGCTTCACCAACATTCCCGGCAGCGTCATTTATTATTACTGATACAGCATTAGTTTCTGCCGTTACTGGGAATGTGAAGCTACCGTCTTGATTTAATTCAAAAGCAACTGGCGCTTGTACTTTGCCATTTACCGTCGAAATATAGGAAGCTTTTAATTTATCATTTAAATTGTAATTTAAACCGTATAAATATAACTCTTCATTGTAGTCGATATACTTATCTGTTACCTGTCCTGTAGCTACACCTTCAGCTACTGAACCAGTAATTTCTGGTTTAGTCGTTTTCACGACAATTGGTCCAACATAATCGGAAACTACTCCTGATGCTGCAAGACCGGTGAAGTCAATTGTATACAGACCATCTGGAATCGTTGTGGCAGGTTTTGTTCCCCATGGTTTGTACTGCCCACTAACATTCAGCGTATAAGAGCCTTTTCCTAGCGCAGTACCTGCATGTAGATAACCAATGTAGCCGTCTCCGTATTCTCCACCTTCAGGATTCATAATATCCCAAAGCTCGATATAGTTAGTTGTTACATCTCCAGTTAATGTGAATGAAAGTACAGCTGAGTCTTTCACGCCATCTCCGTTAAAGGATAGGTCTGTTTCTGTAATCTTAAAATCTTTAAGTTCAGTTACTGCCGCGCCGCCAAAGTCAGCTGCGAATGGCAATGAAATTTCTGTATCTCCACCGCTGATGTAAATATACCCTAGTATTTCAGAGCCTTTTGGTGCCGTAGCTTGTGAAGCAGTTAATGTAATATTTAAAACTTGCTCACCAACTAGATTAAATGTCGGCTGATCTACTGTAACAGTTGCATCACCAAATGTTTTTGTCACATCAATTGATACGTTATAATTGCCGCCGTTCCCTTTGATATCTTTTACTAAAACTTGTTTCGTTATAGAAATATCCCGGTCTTTAAGTGATTGTGGACCGAAAGTAACTGTACCTTTCAAGTTTTCTGTAACTGCACCAGTTCCATCTAAAATTGCGCTATCAAGTGCATAGGCAAGAATTTCTGGATGAGCTGCTGCATAAGCATTTACACGCCCTGCACCCTGAGAAAACACATCGTATGTTGTTTTATCTACAACCTTTGCTGTATTAGAAAGCGCCACTTTTACATCGAACGCGTTCCAATCAGGATTTGCTTGTTTAATTAATGCAACAATAGCTGCAATATGCGGTGTTGCCATAGAAGTTCCTGTTTTACGACCATATGCTTCCTCATAATCTGCATCAGGGAAATCTTTTTTATACATTGGAATCGTTGACATAATGTTTGTTCCAGGTGCACTTACATCTGGTTTAATATCGAAGTTTGGTGTAGATGGTCCACGTGAACTTGAAGAGTTTACATCATCTCCCATTGTCTTTGTGGAAGCAAATTTACTAAAGCTTACTTTTCCGGTTCCGCCTGCTAATGCAGCGCGAATTGCATCGCCATCCGTTTGGGACATATCAAATGTTGGCAAAAATTCAAATGAATCACCAAGGAATGTGCCTGAAATGTTCGGTGCATTCGTTCCACCAGCAAAGTTATGAATAATTGTTGCGACTGCTCCATTTGCCTTTGCATTCGCAATTTTATCAACGAATGCGATACTACCACGAGAAATCAATGCCACTTTACCTTTTACATCAATTCCTTCAAAGTCTTTTACTTCCCCGTTTCCAGGAACAGCAACTAGATCAAATTCTCCTTGAAGCTGTGTTGCTAAATTTTTCGCAAAAGTCGTTCCCATTAATGGAAGCTGTTTTGTTAAGTTGTAGTCGCCAATTGTAACATTCACTTCACCGTTATACATTGTTTCAGGATTTGTTGTGTTACCAACAGCAATTCCTAAACGAGCAGTTGCAGGCGTGCCCATTGTTCCGCGATTTGGACCCTCGTTCCCTGTTGCAATTACTCCGATTGTTCCAGCCATCATTGCATTATTAATAGCAAATGAACCAGCATCTGTTTCAGAGTTAGCACCCCCGCCAAGTGAAAGGTTGATAACGTCCATTTTTTCTTTTACAGCAGTTTCAATTGCTTTAACAATACCGGATGTAGCTCCACTTCCGTACGCCCCAAGAACACGGTAAGCATAAAGGTCTACTTTTGGAGCAATTCCTTTAATACCGAATTCGTTAGCTCCGATTGCTGCAATTGTTCCAGCAACATGTGTACCGTGAGAAGTATAAAACGCGCTTCCCTTTTCATTAAATTCAGGTGTCCCAACTGGACGTTCCGAAGGCAATGTTTCCGATGCATCGTCATCTGTCCGAGGCTTCGTGTATGTTGCTGAATTTGGAATGAAGTTTTTCCCACCTTTGTAAACTCCAGCGAACTCAGGGTGATCTGCATCAATACCAGTATCTAATACTGCTACTTTTATTCCTTGTCCTTCAATTCCTTCCTTCCAAAACTGTTCGATGCCAAGGAAAGAATTACTTGTATTCATTTGAGCTTCTAATTGATCTTCCTTAATTAGTTCCGATGATTTCATCGTATTATCTTCTGATGCGTAAACAATTGCATCAGGTTCGATTAATGTAATTCCTTCTACTGTAAGCAGTTTCGGGAGATCATTTGCTTTCACAGTTGCCGCAAAACCGTTTAAAACAGTATCAAATGTGTATCCTTGAGTCATCTGAACTTTTTTAGTAGCTAACTCTTTTTTAACTTTTTCTTGTTGTGCTTTTACATTTGAACGAACTTCATTTGCTCGGGCATTAGAGAATTTTTGGCCTTTGACTTGGCTCATTCCTTGCTCTAGTGCCACAGGCTTTTCAGATAAATGAACGATGACTGCAACATCTTGATTGCCTGATACATTTTGTAAGCTTTCGTGAAGAGTCGGACCATCTTTAGACAAGCTTAGCTGTTCAGCGATAGCCGCTTTTTGTTGAATTATACTTTCACTTTGACTATCCTGCTTGAATGGTTTCGATTCTTCAGCACTAGCACTCGACAATGGAACCAATAGAGAAAGCACCATAACGAAAGCTAGAATACTACTTAAGAACTTCGTAAACTTAAACGTTTTCAAATCTCATTTCCCCCTCCACCTTTAATTGTCACACTTTTCAGTTTAGTGTGATATTTCCAATTTATCACAAGGGGACTAATCCGAATATCTGAATATTTAAATATTATAAAATATTGATAATTAGTATCAGTTTATCAAATATAGATTAAATCTATCTTCCTAGTAATTTAATAAAAAAGTAGAACTTTCAAATGAGAAATGACTTACAGTAATTCATTAATTTTTTCAATTAATCCTATCAAGGCAGCAGTTGTAGGTATAGTCGGTGGTGTAGTTGCTTATAGAAAATTAGGAGGGCAGTAAGAGGAGTGATTGGAGGGGAATCGGTTTAGTATGTGATCCGGGAAATTAAAATAACTGGCGATTATTTTTTTAAAACCGCCAGCTAATAGGTTGTGGTGAATCATATCAAAAGCGAATAGTGTTATACGGGATCACAATGTCCCAACCAGCCTAATCATGTGTTAACAAGTAGAGGGCGAACAGTTTAGTTATCGGGATCAAGTCCCACGGGCAGGTCCGTTCTACTCCGGCTACTATCAATCTATAAATTGATTAAAAAATAGTCAACCAGATTTCTCCGGTTGACCTTATAATACGAACGGGGCAGCATAGTTGAATGAGGAAAAAATTACATATATAAAATAAGACAATACATTGTTAAGATTTGATAGGTCAAGTATTCCATGGAAAGAAATTAGAGCGAGAGCGTTTCTTCAACAAGTGGAGACGTTTTTTTACTAACCAAGCAGTATACTATCGAAAAATAATAAGAGTAAAGAAATAGGACATAAGAGGGTGTCTTTTATTGAAAAGAAAATTTCAAAGACTTTAAAACGAATAGAAGAGGATATTAAAAATGATGATTTGGGGAAAGCAAGGGATAGATTACACGGGTTAATATCAACCTTTCCTAATGAATTAGAACTCCGTAAAAAGTTGGGAGACATTTATTTCGAGTTAAAATATCCTGCAATGGCTGGTCGATACTGGTATTTAGAAAAGAATAAGACTCCAATAATGGTACAAGCGTGTATTGAATTTGAAAACTCTATGGGAAATGACATTAATAATTTAGCAAGAGCTTTAAAGTATAAAGGCGATATTGAACTTTTAAAAGGAATGGAATTAGACCCAGCACTTTTATTTATCAATAAAGTAAAAGAAAAATTAGTAGAGGGACCAGATGCTCCAATAGAGGGTAAACAAAACTGGATTATTTTTGGTTGTCTTTCAATAATAATTTTAATATTTATTTTTGCATCAGTTGGAGTTTATACATTTTTTAACTGGATATTTTAAATTAAAATTATTTTTTCAATAGAGGATAATAGAAGAAATTTTTTCTAACGAGGTGTAATAGCTGAAAGTGAGGCTGTATTTGCCGGACTTTTAGTAAAAGGATAATGTAAAAAGAAATTTAATCATAGTGTTAGTTAAAGAAAAATATTTCTAATTGTATGGAGGAGTCACATTGGTTAATGAAGTAATCACAAATGCTAAAGAAATGATTCAAAGGTCTGGAACATCTACTAGGAAAGCGACAGATGGAGAAATAAGTGACCTAAATGAAAAACTAGATATTAAACTTCCAGAATGGTTGATAGAATTAATGACTGCGGTAGAAGTGTGTGATAGTGAATTGGTGGTTCCTTTAGATGCGGAAGATGATGAAGCCCAATTACGAATCGAATTCTTGAATCCAAAGTGTATTATTCAAGAATGTTTAGACGCTGTTCCTGGATGTGCAGTACATAAAAACGGTTATATTTGTATCGGATTAGAAATAGGTATTGGAAATCCTTACGCAATAAATATACACGAAGGAAATAACCCTCCTGTCTATATATTAAATCATGAATATGGTGAAGAGACTGAGATGATAATTGAAAATAAACTAACTGTTGTAAAAAAATTATCCGACCTGTTCCTAGTTGCGACCATAAAAAAGTAAAATGTTGAATAGCCCTTTAAGACTTAATGTTTGTGAATAAATGTACTTAAACTAACAGGGGCATTAATTGAACAGAGAAACATTTATTATGGTGTTTCTCTGTTTTAAATAAACTAAAAGTACTTCTGATAAAATTCCTTCCTAAGCTTTCCACTTAGTTGTGCATAAATCCGAGTAGTTTCACTTTTTTCATGCCCCATTAAACTTTGAATTACTTCAATGGGTGCGCCATTGTTTAATAGATGTGTAGCGTAACTATGTCTTAATTGATGGGGATGTATATCTTTATTAATTCCAGCACGATTGCTGGTTCTCTATCTTGACGACTTTCAATGTATCTTTTAAACCAAATATCACAGCGAATATTAAAGTAAACTTCTCTTTCTTTATCTCCTTTACCTCTAACGATTGCAGAGCGTTCTGACCAATTAATACTATTCTTCTCTAGTGAAACAATTTCTCCAATTCTACATCCTGTTGAAAACATAAACTCAAATATCGCATTTTCCAGGGGAGTATGGCATGCCTCTCTTAAATGTTCAATTTCTCTTTCGGTTAAAAACTTAGGAATTCGTTTTCTGACTTTTGGTTCTATTATTTTAGCTGCTGGATTTTTAGATATATGTCCTTCTTCATGTGACCAACGGAACAATGATTTCATAAAACGAATTCGATGAGCAAGACTAGATGGTTTAAGATACACACTAGATTTTGCTAAGTATTCTTTTTGTTGAACAGTCGTAAGTGACTCAATATCAACATCCTCAAAATAGCGAGTAAGTAATGCCGCCTGAAGACGATATGCTTGTAAAGTTTGTAAGGAAAAACTTTCAATTCTCTTTTCAGATTCATATGTTTCCCATGCTTTAGACATTAACAAAATACATTCCTCCAAAAATATTATTTTATAGAGGAATTATTTCCAATTTGCTAGAAAGAGTATACATAGAAAAATAAATACTTCACTAACGTAAGCAGTTTAGTTTAATGAGTTTGTGCTTTATTTTGGAACTTTTACACATTAATTCCGTTAAACTTACGAGTAGCAAATTGATGTAAAATATGTAATTTATTTTTGAAAGGGGAATTAGAAGTGTTGAAAAAAGCTATAATTTCAGGAATTGTATTTAGTTCAATTTTGTTGGCTGGATGTAATGGAAAGCAGAACGAAGAACAAAGTCAAGTAGAAATGACTGAGGTATTAGAAAGTAAGCAGGATGTAGTTGCTTTAAAAAATGGAGAAAATGATAAGATGCCAAATTTATTATCTGAATTACAAAATAAAATAAGAGTATCGATTGCAGAACAAACAGCAATTGAGGCGGATTCAATAGTAATGATGTTAGATGGAGGCACTACTGAATTAACGTGTTCAGTAGGTTTACCGAAGAATGTAAAAATTGATGATACTTTGATTAAACAAATAGTTGATGATTCTATTAAGAATGTTTCTGAAACAGAAAATGTAACAATTGAAAATACAAAAATAATAATAGAGAAATACTAAAGGAGAAGTTCCTAAAGGATACTAACAGGCATAAAAGCACAGTCGCTATATGGGAGTGTGAAAGGGCTCAAGGCACCATAGTTTATCGACCTTCCTCTCCCAGCCGTAGTATTCAATACCCGTTCTGAGTACATTTTCATCTTCTGTGGTGTAGCGCTGGTTTTTGAGCTACATGGATGGCTAACGGGTGCAATAGCTGAAAAGTGAAGCTGTATTTGACGGACTTTTTAGTAGATGTATAAGGTGAAAAGAAATCTAATCATAGCGTTAATTAAAGAAGAAATAAATATTTCTAACTGTATGGAGGAGTCAAGTTGGTTAATGAAGTAATTACACGTGCTAAAGAAATGATTCAAAGGTCTGGAACATCCGCTAGGATAGCGACAGTTGGAGAAATAAATGACCTAAATGAAAAACTAGATATTAAACTTCCAGAATGGTTGATAGAATTAATGACTACGGTAGAAGTGTGTGATAGTAAATTGGTGGTTCTTCTAAATAAAGGAGCTGAATTACGAATATAATTCTTGAATCCAAAGTGCATTATTAAAGAATGTTTATTATATGTTCCTGGATGTGCAGTACATAAAAACGGTTATATTTGTATCGGATTAGAAATAGGTATTGGAAATCCTTATGCAATAAATATACACGAAGGAAATAATCCTCCTGTCTATATATTAGATCATGAATATGGTGAAGAGACTAAGATGATAATTGAAAATAAACTAACTGTTGTAGAAAAATTATCCGACCTTTTCCTAGCTGCGACCATAAAAAAGTAAAATTGTTGAATAGCACTTTTAAGAAGACTTTTTAAATTATGAGATGACGAGCGAGGATAGGTATGAAGAGATACATCAAGAAGTATGCACAGGGTTTTTTATTTGCAATTATGTTTCCAATTTATAATGCTTTATGGGAGCTTTCGTGGAATGATGGGGAATGGAAACATTGGTTAGCGATGGCATTAATATTACCAGTCGTTATTTATATTTCTCTTGATTTCAATAAAGAATTCATGAAAGTTCGATTTTTTTCAAAAGAGAGTGTTTTTATGTATGTTTTCTTAGGGTTGGGTACTATTTCGTGTATGGCGGTAGGGACTATCGTAGGCTTATTTCACTTTAGTAAAATAAATATTAATAAAATATACTCTGAATAACGTTCACAAATAAAAGTTTGGGCGCACATTAAAAAGTCACGAATGCTGTTAAATCAGTGTTTTGTGGCTATTTGTATGAACATTATCTATACAAATTTTTATGCAAAGGTATATGAACATAGTTACAATAAGACTTTTCAGAATGGGTGCTTCACAACTCCTCTTGTTCAACTAACGGAGTGCGTTAGTTGAACAAAGGAGCTATAAATATCATTAGAATCGCTACTTAAACTGGCCAGCATCTTTCGTTCAATAAGAACCGTTAAAACTGTACGCTAAAACCATTAAATTTATGGATTCCAGTACCGAATTTAGTAAGTTTATTTTCATTCAAAAACTTAACTGCAATTTTTACTTCTTTTAAAATTTTTGATTCAAGCCCTAAAGTATTATGTGAACCGTAGACCATTGAAACGTTTGCTATCTCTGAAATTTTTTTCAATGAATTGACTAAATCAACAGGGTCGTTGAAGGATAAAAAGCATATATAGGGGTTTCATCATATAGTAAATCCCCTGTAAACAAATAACCGTTTGTTTCATCAAAGACACAAATATGACCAGGAGAATGTCCAGGAGTATGATAGATGACTAATTTTCTATTACCTAACTCAATTACATCACCATCAACTAACAAATTTGTAGGTTCCCCTTGAAATGGTTGATATGTGTCTGGATTAAATGTATTTGGAGTAGGTAATGTTATATCTCTACTAATATCTTTTCTAATTTGCCCTATTGACAAGCCTTTTATTCCATTCACTAACCAATCTTTATCTCCCTCATGAACATATATCCTTTCAAATTCTCCATGACTTCCGATATGATCAGTGTGAACATGAGTAGTGATGACCTCAATCGGTAAGGTAGTCAATTGGTCAGTAATTCTCCTAATATTATCAATTCCAAGACCAGTATCAATTAGTACCGCGTTTTGATTACCCAATAATAAAAATGAATGTACCTTCTCCCAATGTCCATATTCACTAATTGCGTAAGTATTCCAATCAATCTGTTGCACAGTAAACCACGAATCTGTAATCATTCATTACCTCCAAAAAATTATTTTACTTCCTTATTTGTTCTACAGTATAACCCAGTTTCCTTTTGCCACTTATTGAACTAACCTGCGTCGATAGTTCAAAAAAGAAAAAAGAGCTTCTTATGCAATTCAAGCCCCTGTTAGCTACAATTAACGCTCTTATTGGCTAACGCTGTGTTTTATTTTTTCTTCCTTTTAACTTAGAACGGAAAAATATCTATTTTCAAGTTATTTATAAATCAATTTCATCTAGCACTTTTTCGGTGGTTTTATTAATTAGTTTGATTGTTCCTTCTTCAAGAGCAGTGTCACTTTCAAAGTACCAAATATACAATCCTTTTAATTGATATTCTTCTACGACTTCAGTAGGTAACATTTCTAAATTTAGTATTGTAGCATTTTTATCATCAAGTTGAAGAAGTCGGTCATCGCCATCTTTAATTAATCCAAATATTAGATTTTCACCATGTCCTTTATAACCGTTTAATTTTTCATAATTTATGTTATGATCCATAGGCTCCCAAGTAAGGAATTCTGCTTTCCATCCCCAAAGTCCTTTTCGTGCGTATGTAGCTCCTAGATAATTCTTATCTTTTATGAAAAAGAAAAGAGCATTACTGTTTATTTTATAGGCTGGAATTAACTCTAAATCTTTTTCAACGGCAAATATAGCTTCTTGAGGTTCTGGATAGGAAATTGATTTGTCAGAAACTAACCATATAACAGTAATAAAAATTGCTATCACTGCAAATGCGATAACTGTATTTTTGTTTAAAGAGCCTTTTTTCATTTGAACACCTCACTTATTTACCATTATTTTACCACGAAAATCTATTCCTCTATTCAACTAACCAGCCCCATAGTTGAATAACCGATAGAAAAATTACTATATTTTTATTAAATATTTTAGACTATATCTTTAAACACAAATAAAAGCTGAACTAATACCAAAATTAGTTCAGCTTATAAATAATAATGTTGCGCATTGTATATAGGATACTAATCTTTAAGTGCATTACTTGAACTCTTTTTAATAATTTTTAAAGCGCCCTTTGTCTTTTGAAAATTTTCCTCATCAACACGACAATCCCAACAAAAACAATTGCTCCAGCTGTATCCAAAATAACATCCTGTCCGCTCATCATGCGTCCTGGTGTAAAGCTTTGACGAAACTCATCAAGCATTGCAATAAGAGCTGTCCCAGCAATAGCGACACCTGAAGCGAATCGGCGTTTTCCCCATGCGAAGAAAATACCAAGTGCAATGCAGCCGAACCCAACAAAATGAGTTAATTTCCGAATTAAAAATTCTACAAACTTAAAGTAACCACGCTCTTCTACAGAAACAACTGTGTCCCAATAAGGAATTTTTAAAACAGATAATTGCTTTTCAAACGGCTTATTTGCTAATATTTGCTTTATTTCAGGAATAATAGACTGTTGTTCATAGGTCAAGCTAGAGGAAATCGCAAGTACTACTAAAAATGCTAATAAGATAAGCCATTTTTTCATCGGTGTTCCATATATTGGCCGGCTTTTGTTAGCTCTTTTAATGCTTTAAAATCTGTTATCGAATCCATTTTTTCGTAGGCAGCGAGTGTTTGCGCTAGCTGTTCCTGTGAGCTTGCACCAAGCACTGTTGAGGCTATAGTAGGTTCCTTTAGATTAAAGGCGATTGCTAGTGCATGTAAATCGTCATAATGTGAAGATAAGCCTGTTAATAATGCTGTTAATTCGTCCATTGTATATGTGTTATAGCCATTGACACGCTGTAAACGTTCATTCCAGTTATTTGTTAGTAAACCCTTTGCAACAGTCCCACGTGTTACAACGGAAGCCCCCTCACTTGCGATAAAGTCGAGCCATTCCTCTGGACGACGGTCTAAAGCACTATATTGCATCATGACACTTTTTGCAGAGCTTGCTGATAAAAAATGCTTTAGTACATTTGGTCTAATAGAGGAAATGCCATATTCTCGAATCAGGCCATCCTTTTTCAAATCTTCAAATGTGTCGATAATGCCATCCCAATCGTCCTCAATCGTACCACCGTGTAACTGATAAACATCAATATAGTCAGTACCTAGTCGTTTCAAGCTAGCGTGTAGAGCTTCCTTTATATAAGACGGAGATGCATCCCAATGCCAACCTTCTACACCTTGAGTCCATCGATTCCCAACTTTCGTAGCGACTATAACATCCTGTCGACGCTTTCCTAAAATAGCGCCAATAATTTCTTCATTTGCTCCAAAATCGTATAAATCCGCTGTATCGATGTAATTAATACCAGCATCTAGTGCCATATCGACGATATCAGCAGCCTTTTTCTTATCTGTCGAAAGAGACATGCCCCCTAAACTAATCTCTGAAATAAACAATTCACTCGAGCCAAGCTGTCTTTTTTTCATGCCAATGCCCTCCTTCGATTTCTCTACTTGTAATGTTACAATGAACATATCTGAAGAACAAGCGAGGTTATAGTCAATGAAAAAGTTTGAAGAAAAAACGACAAAGACTACACCCATTTATGACGGGAAAATTGTGAAACTACAGGTTGATGATGTCACTTTACCGAATGGTAATGTTGCAAAAAGAGAAATTATAAAGCATCCTGGTGCAGTTGCAGTTATTGCTGTTACCGATGAAGGAAAGTTAGTATTAGTGGAGCAATATCGCAAAGCTTTAGAACGTTCAATTATTGAAATTCCAGCTGGTAAGCTTGAACCTGGTGAGGAGCCGATTGTGACGGCGCGCCGCGAATTAGAGGAAGAAACAGGTTACGGTGCACAAAGCTTAACTTATTTACAAGCGTTTGCAACATCACCAGGCTTCGCAGATGAGATCATCCATCTATTTGTGGCAAAAGATTTATATAAAATTGAAAACAAGGCAGATCTAGATGAGGATGAATTTGTCGAATTATTAGAAGTTTCGTTGGAAGAAGCGGGGCAAATGGTTGCAGATGAGCGTATATTTGACGCTAAGACAGCGTTTGCAGTACTTTGGCTTGCGGCACAATAAGAAAATAATCTTTAGCATAATAGAAGCGGACGAGCATAAGCTGTACAAACCTTGATAGAAAAGGAGCATGTTTATGTCTCGTACGGTGTCTATATTTTATCACGCTTCCATTATTGCTGTGAGTTTTGTTTGTGGCGTTATCTTATTTCATATTATTGGTGGGCCGAATGCGGAGCCTTTTATTTCATTTATAGAGCCTCGTTTAACAAATGGGGACAGGCATTCTCTATTTCGTTTAGTGTTACCTGTTGCTGTTTCAATAGCTCTTGTACTATTGCTGGCAACACATAGTGTCTTGAAGGTTTTAGTACGTGTAACAGTAGCGATACGTGCTACCTTTTTTGGCTTTAGCTCGGTTTTTTTATTACAAAAGCTTGAAGCTTTCTGGGTTTATACGATTTGGTGGTTTCCATTTCAGCTCATCTATTGTATATTGTTGCTAAACCTATGTAATTTACTTGTACCAGCTTGGTCAAAGAGAAAAATCGGGAAAATGATACATGGTCGGACAATTTTGTTGAATTTTATCGCATTTTTCATCATAATAGTGGCTGAGTTTATTGTTATTTCTTATGTAATAAATTGATTGAAACAATTCATGAAAATTTAACTTCTTTCAGCGGGTGTCCAAACATCCGCTGAAATAGAGGAACTCAGTCTAAGAACGCCACGTCCTGTGGAATGACTGAGTGACCAACTTCGTTTTGGCCTAAAGCCTCCGGCGGATGTCACGGAATCGGAAAGGAATGCTTTGTGCAGCACAAAGCCGATTCCGGACGCAATTATGCCTCGGCATAATTGATCATCAGATAAAAACATACAAAAGCATATTCGAAATCTATTCACTATCTTGTAATAGGATTTACTCCTTTGGTATAATGGAAAGAGTTTAGGGGGGCGTCACATGGAGAGCCGAATTGATCGTATAAAAAAACAGTTGCATAGTGCTAGTTATAAGCTGACGCCGCAGCGAGAAGCAACAGTTGCTGTACTGCTGGAGCACGAGGAAGACCACCTAAGTGCAGAAGATGTTTACCTTTTAGTAAAAGAAAAGGCACCAGAAATTGGTCTTGCTACTGTCTATAGAACGTTAGAGTTACTAACTGAGCTCAAAATTGTCGACAAAATCAACTTTGGCGATGGCGTTTCGCGCTATGATCTACGCCAAGAGGGAGCTGCGCATTTCCACCATCATCTTGTTTGTATCGAATGTGGTGCGGTTGATGAAATTCAGGAAGATTTACTTGAAGATGTGGAAGCCGTTGTTGAAAGACGTTGGAACTTTATCATAAAGGATCACCGACTAACTTTCCACGGCATTTGCTGGCGCTGTCATGATAAAAACGACGAATTGAATGAAGAAAAATAACGAGAAGCTGTCTGTTTTAATCTTAAGTAAAGATTGAATCGGGCAGTTTTTTGTTTTATTCGAATAAGATTTATTAGTACTAGGCATGTTGATTGGGAAAAAAGGTTTTTAATTGCCCTTAAAGGATTTTTTATTGATATTTTGCTTATGTATGCCCATTTTTAGCTGATTGTAGCCCGTAGTGGAAATCAGCGTCTTTTATTTAATAGAAATGGATAAAAATAGTTATTCAACATCCTGTTTTAGCACAATTCCAATAGCCGTGCTAAAATAGAGAATAATTGACAGTAAGGGGGCGCTGTGATGAATGAATTTCAATATGCAATAGAGGATTATATCCATTTTATCCAAGTAGAACGACAATTATCTGATAATACATTAGCATCCTATCGCCGAGACTTAGAAAATTACGTGAATTTTTTGCGGGAAGTGGAGGGAATGTCTGATTTTCGTAAAGTGGAAAGGACAACCATTTTGCGTCATTTAGAGCAGTTACGTATGCAAGGAAAGACAAGTCGTACTGTTGCCCGCCATATCTCCTCCATTCGTAGTTTCCATCAATTTTTACTCCGAGAAAAGCGAGCCGAAACAGATCCGACAGTCCATTTAGAAATGCCGATCATTGAGCAGAAGCTACCAAAAGTCCTCTCTATTGAAGAAATTGAAGCTTTGTTAGCGGCACCAAATCGCAGCAAACCTCAGGGCATTCGGGATGTGGCAATGTTAGAGCTATTATATGGGTCAGGGATGCGCATTAGTGAGCTGATTGCATTGGATTTAGCTGATATTCACCTAACGATGGGCTTTGTACGCGTTTTTGGTAAGGGAGGCAAGGAGCGTATCATTCCTCTTGGAAAAAGCGCCCTTTCTGCATTAAGTACTTATTTAGATGGCGCACGGAGTCAATTACAAGGGAAATATCCAAAAACAGAAGCTTTTTTTATCAATCAAAGAGGGAAACGTTTAACAAGGCAAGGTTGTTGGAAATTAATGAAGGAGCACGCTTTAAAAGCAGGCATCCAACATGAATTAACGCCACATACATTACGTCATTCCTTTGCAACGCATTTAGTGGAAAACGGTGCGGATTTACGAGCAGTACAGGAGATGCTTGGACATGCCGATATTTCCACAACACAAATTTATACACATATTAGTAAATCACGACTATCAGAAGTTTATAAGCAATTTCATCCACGCGCTTAAAAGAGAAAATTATTTGTAAGTCGGAGGTCTGACCTTTATTTTTCGCTGTTTTTTGGTAAAATAGAGACAAGAGATTAGGAGGCAAAATTATGAATAAACCATTTAAAAAAATCCATGTAGTAGTATTGGACTCAGTTGGAATTGGTGAAGCTCCAGACGCAGCTGATTTTGGAGATGTAGGTTCACATACTCTCGGACATATCGCTGAAAAAATGAATGGGCTTACAATGCCGCATATGGAGTCTTACGGCTTAGCGAACATTGAACCATTACAAGGTATGCAAGCTACCGACAAACCAAAAGCATACTACGGAAAAATGCAAGAAGCATCTGTTGGTAAAGATACGATGACAGGGCATTGGGAAATTATGGGGTTGAATATCGATAAACCGTTTAAGGTGTATCCAGAGGGATTCCCTACTGAGCTTATTGCAGAGCTTGAAAAACGTACAGGTCGTAAAGTTCTTTGCAATAAACCTGCAAGCGGAACACAAGTTATCGATGACTTTGGCAAGGAGCATATGGAGACAGGAGCGATTATTGTCTATACATCTGCTGACCCTGTTTTGCAAATTGCTACACATGAGGAAATTATTCCATTAGAGGAATTATATAAAATTTGTGAAATTGCTCGTGAGCTAACATTACAACCAGAATATTTAGTTGGTCGTGTTATTGCTCGTCCATTTATCGGTACACCAGGAAACTTCACACGTACATCTAATCGTCATGACTATGCGTTAAAGCCATTTGGTCGCACAACGATGAATGTTTTAAAGGATGCAGGCTTAGATGTTATAGCAATAGGAAAGATCTCTGATATTTTCAACGGTGAAGGCGTTACTGATGCAGTACGTACGAAAAATAATACGGATGGTATGGATAAGTTTGCAGAGGTAGTGCGTCGTGATTTCCATGGTATAAGCTTCTTAAACTTAGTGGACTTTGATGCGAATTTTGGACATCGTCGTGACCCTCTAGGTTATGGTAACGCACTACAAGAATTTGATGTACGTTTACCAGAAATTACTGAGGCAATGACAGAAGATGATCTACTAATTATTACGGCCGACCACGGGAATGATCCAACATTCCCTGGGACAGACCATACACGCGAATATGTACCGTTAATTGTCTATTCACCACGCTTTAACGGTGGTAACGAGCTAACACTTCGTGAAACTTTTGCAGATATTGCAGCGACAGTTGCTGAAAACTTCAAAGTAGAAGCACCAGAGTTTGGTAAAAGCTTCTTAAATGATCTGAAGTAAGGGGGATTTTCGATATGAATATGGCACAACTATTTGAAAAGAAGAAGCAAGGCAAGGAGCTATCACAGGCTGAAATTCAGTATTTTGTAGAGGGGTATACTACTGGTGCAATTCCTGATTATCAAGCAAGCTCCCTACTAATGGCAATCCGTTTATTGGGTATGACATATGATGAAACATTTTATTTAACAAAGGCAATGATAGAATCTGGAGATGTTATTAATTTATCTTCTATTGAAGGTTTTAAAATTGATAAACACTCGACCGGCGGTGTAGGCGATAAAGTTACACTAATTGTCACTCCGATAATTGCTGCACTAGATATTCCGGTGGCGAAATTTAGTGGTAAGGGTTTAGGCATTACAGGTGGTACAATTGATAAATTAGAATCGATCCTTGGCTTTAAAACAGAGCTTTCATCACAAGAATTTATCGACAATGTCAATAAATATAAAATTGCAGTTGCTGGTCAAACAGGTAATCTTGTACCAGCTGACAAAAAATTATATGCATTGCGAGATGTGACGGGTACTGTCGATTCCATTCCACTTATTGCTGCGTCTATCATGAGTAAGAAAATAGCAAGTGGTGCAGACGGCATTGTACTCGATGTCAAATGTGGCTCAGGTGCATTTATGAAAACAGAAGAAGAAGCGCAAGTTTTAGCTGATACGATGACTGCAATCGGTGAAAAGCTAGGGCGTAAAGTAGTCGCTCATATTAGTGATATGGATAATCCACTCGGTAAAATGATTGGTAATAAGCTTGAGGTAGTAGAAGCATTTGCTTTATTAAGTGGACGTATGGACGAAACGCATGAGGACCTGCTCGAGGAATGTATTATTATCTCTTCGCTTATGTACCAAGTTGCAGCTGGAGTGAATGAGGCTGAAGCAACAGCAGCTGTTAAACGAGTATTAGAGGATGGTTCAGCTGCAGCAAAATTTGAGGAATTTATCGTAGCACAGGGTGGCGATTTAGCAGATATCTTGCAAAAAGACACAGCAAATAAAGTTGCTGTTAAAGCACCAATTGAAGGCACTGTAGGGACGATTAATGCATTGTTAATCGGGGAAGCTAGCGTTGGTCTTGGTGCAGGTCGACTAACAAAGGAATCTGAGCTTGATTATGATGCTGGTATTCAATTGATTGCCAAAAAAGGCGACCATGTTCGTGCTGACGAGACGATTGCTTATTTATATTCAAATCGTCAAATCGATGAGGAAACAATCGAAAAAGTACAAAAGGCTTATACAATTGCATAAATAATACGAAGCGAGAACTCTCTTTAACAAAGGGGATTCTCGCTTTTTTCTGCTCTGAAAAGCGGAGAGTCGAAGTGACGGAAAGAAAAGCCAAAGCGACGGAAAGAAGCCAGGGCGACGGATAGGAAAGCTAAAGCGACGGAAAGAAAAGCCAAAGCGACGGAAAGAAGCCAGGGCGACGGATAGGAAAGCTAAAGCGACGGAAAGAAGAGCCGAAGTGACGGAAAGAAAAGCCAAAGCGATGGAAAGAAGCCAGGGCGACGGATAGGAAAGCTAAAGCGACGGAAAGAAGAGCCAAAGCGACGGATAGAATCATCAAAGAGAAGGATAGACTTCGTAAAAAGGTTCTTGCAACTTGCTGAGATACCGAAAAAATAAGCTTAAATCACGGAAAAGGGAGTGGCAGTCACAGGAACGTTGTGGGAAGTTTCACATTGTATCACCTCCCACAACTTTTGCTGCCTTTAACATAATAATAATTCTTGTGAAAAGTGTCAGTCATGTTTAAAAAATGTTGATTTATCCCATACTGAATTTAACCTAAAAAGCTATAAGTATGTCGATTTGCCACTATTTCGGAAGACTTTGCACTAGTTCTGTCAGCCGCAAGGAATCACCACATTGAATGTGGAATTGCACGAGGAGGAGGCGATATTCATGCATTTTCAATTAGAGATGGTAACAAGAGAGACAGTAGTTATACGTTTATTTGGGGAGCTCGATCATCATGCAGTAGAGCAAATTCGAGCTAAAATTTCTACAGCAATTTTTCAAGGCACTGTAACGACCATCATTTGGAACTTAGAGGGGCTTTCCTTTATGGATAGTTCAGGTGTAGGTTTAGTGCTTGGTCGGATGCGTGAGTTAGAGGCAGTCGCCGGACGAACAATTTTATTGAATCCATCGCCGACAATGCGAAAAGTATTTCAATTTTCAGGTTTAGGGCCGTGGATGATGGATGCAACTGAAGAAGAAGCAATTGATCGAGTTAGGGGGATTGTAAATGGATAACGAAATGACATTAACTTTTTTAGCAATTAGTGAAAATGAAGCCTTAGCGCGTATAGCGGTGACAGGTTTTATCGCACAATTAGATCCAACAATTGATGAGCTATCCGAATTTAAAACGGTTGTCTCGGAGGCTGTTTCTAATGCCATTATTCACGGTTATGAAGAGAATGGTAAAGGCCTTGTTACAGTTCATGCAAAACGTGAGGATGATATTGTAACTGTGTCTGTTATGGATAAAGGTTTTGGTATTGAGGATGTAAGCCAGGCAATGGAGCCGTTATTTACGACGAAAAGTGCGATGGAACGTTCAGGTATGGGCTTTACTATTATGGATAGTTTTTCAGATCAATTGACCGTAATGTCCAAATGGCAACAAGGTACAACTGTCACGTTTACGAAGAAATTTTACTCGGTTCGCACACCGGTAATGTGAGGATGCAATTTTGAAGCCGCTAGAACAGTCGTCCGATAAGCTATTGTCACAGGGAGAAATGCGGGATTTAATTGCACGTGCACAGCAGGGCGATCATGAGGCTCGTAAACGAATGATTGAAGGGAATACGAGGCTTGTGTGGTCTATCGTCCAACGCTTTACAAGCAGGGGCGTGGAGCTCGAGGATTTATTTCAAATTGGCTGCATAGGTCTCATGAAGTCTGTGGATAAATTCGATCTAACGTATGATGTTAAATTTTCGACATATGCGGTACCAATGATCATTGGAGAAATTCAGCGATTTCTAAGGGATGACGGTATGGTGAAAGTTAGTCGATCTATTCGTGAGCTTAATTTTAAAATTCGTCATGCAACTGATGAATTCATTAAAAAAAATGAGCATCCACCAACCATTCATGAATTAGCACAGGTTCTTGATGTCACACCTGAGGAGATTGTAACAGCTTCTGATGCATTAAGAGATCCTGCTTCCTTGCATGAACAATTGTATGAGAGCGAAGGGGATTCTATTACTTTAATGGATCAGATGAAGGACGAAAAATCTGAACAGCCATTTGACTATATACCATTAAAAGAAGTGCTCACAAGACTTGAGCCAAGAGAGCAATCAATTATTTATTTACGATATTTCTCAGATTGTACCCAAACTGAAATTGCTAACAGGCTAGGCATATCACAAGTTCAGGTATCACGATTAGAGAAAAAAATTCTTGCTCAATTAAAAAATTGGATGGCCACAAGTGCCACAGTTGAAGAGGAAGAAGTAAAAAAAGACATCTAAGAAAATGGTGACAGCATGACAGAAAAAGATAAACTTTTTAACAGCATAGAAGAAGCCGAAAATTTTCTTAAAGAGCAATTTGGTGACGGCGAATCGTTTGACATTAGTATTAAGCATGTATTTGTCAAAGATTTGCCGGTTCTTTGCGCATATATAAGTGGACTTGTGGATGGAATAGTGTTAACACAATTACTCTCCAATATGTTACCTGATGAGGACATTGATATTGAGGATGAAAAGGAGTATTTTGAAGCCTATTTTAATTTCCAAGGTCGTTCTGAGGAAACCAAACGTGAAGCCATTTTATTATCAATATTAAGTGGACAAGTAGCCTTTATAACGAAAAGTGGTTACGGCTATGTTGCGGAGATTCGAAGCTATCCAGGACGTACACCTGCGGAGCCTGACAATGAAAAGGTTATTCGTGGATCTAGGGACGGCTTTATAGAAGGTATTTCACAAAATACTGCTTTGATTCGTCGGCGAATTCGCAATAGTAATTTACGTTTCGAGCTACATAAAATATCCGAAATCGGTCAAACCGATGTCGCGCTAGCGTTTATAAAGGGTATTGCGAGTGATGAAACGCTCGATAAATTACGACAGCGCATTAAACAAATTAATCATGATGGCTTGACGATGACGGATAAATCACTAGAGGAATGGCTGTTTAAACAGAAGTTTCATCCAGTTCCTTTTGTACGTTATACGGAACGACCAGATATTACCGCAGCGCATTTACTTGAGGGACATATAGCCATTATTGTCGATACGTCTCCTTCTGTCATTATCGTGCCAGCAACGGCCTTTCATTTACTGCAGCATGCTGAGGAGTACAGGCAAGCACCATCAGTCGGAACCTTCGTCCGTTTTATGCGCTATTTTGGAGCAATTATGGGTTTATTATTATTGCCCTTGTGGTATTTATGTGCAACGCATGGGATACATTTACCGGATGAGTTATCCTTTTTAGGGGCAAAGAAAAAATCACATATCCCAATTTTACTACAAGTACTTATTGGAGATATTGGGATAGAATTTTTGAGGATGGCCGCCATTCATACCCCATCTCCATTATCCACTGCGATGGGGTTAGTTGCCGGTGTAATTATTGGTCAGATTGCTATTGATGTTGGGGTATTCTCGCCAGAAGTAGTGTTATATACAGCCGTTTCAGCTATTATGACTTTTATTATTCCTTCTTATGAGCTGGGTATCTCCATTAAACTCTTTAGACTAGTGTTGTTAATAATGACTGGAATTTGGGGAGTAAATGGGTTATTTATCGGGATCTTTTTATTATTTACGTATTTATGCTCATTACGTCCGATGCAAGCGCCATATTTGTGGCCACTTATTCCGTTCTTTCCAAATGCGATGCTTCGCGTACTTGTCCGTTTCCCAATGACAGCAGATGCATTAAGACCCTATGTAGTCGATTCCGAACAACGAAAAAGATCATAGGAGCCGTTGCACTCGTTTTTTTCATGTGATAAAGTTCACATATAGTATTTTGTGATTTTTGCAAAAATTATCTTCATTCATCAAAAGGTTCACTACGACAAGGTGTTGACATATTTGTGATATTAGCCCTCGTGTACTGTTCGAACCCTTGTTGAATGATACCTCTAAAAAGGATAGTAGCACTGCTACTTCCATTAGAGGTGCAAATTTTATCACAAGTATGGAACGATGTGAAAAGGGAGAGATGCACATGCATTTATATGGAACACAAGCGATTTCTGAAGATGGTCATTTAACGATTGGACAGGTAGATACATTAGAGCTTGCAAAAGAATATGGTACACCTTTATTTGTGTATGATACGGCGCTTATTCGTAAGCGTGCACGCGGCTTTATTGATACGTTTAAAAAACTAGGTGTAAAAGCAGAAGTAGCTTATGCTTCTAAAGCATTTGCATGTGTAGCTGTGTACCAATTAGCGGCAGAAGAAAATCTATCTTTAGACGTTGTCTCTGGTGGAGAATTATTTACAGCTTTAAAAGCTGGATTCCCTGCTGAGCGTATTCATTTCCATGGTAATAATAAAAGCATTGCTGAATTAGAATTAGCCTTTGACTCGAAAATCGGTTGTATTGTTGTGGATAACTTCTATGAAATTCAACTTTTACAAGAAATCTCAGAACGCCGTCAACAAAAAATGCGTATTTTACTACGTGTCACACCAGGTGTTGAGGCACATACGCATGATTTCATTACGACAGGTCAAGCGGATTCTAAATTTGGCTTCGACTTAAATAATGGTCAAGCAGATGAAGCTTTCCAACAAACTTTTAACCATGAATACCTAGAGCTTCTAGGATTACACTGCCATATTGGCTCTCAAATTTTTGACACAGCGGGCTTTGGCTTAGCAGGAGAAAAACTAGTTGATAAAATTTCTGATTGGAACAAGACTCACGATTTTACATGTACTGTGTTAAACTTAGGAGGGGGCTTCGGAATTCGTTATACTGAGGAAGATGCACCGCTTGAGCCACAAGTATATGTAGAAGATATGATTACAGTTGTAAAGAACAAAGCGACTGTACTCGGTCTAACTATGCCAGAAATTTGGATTGAACCAGGGCGTTCACTTGTAGGCGATGCAGGAACATCACTTTATACAATTGGTTCACAAAAAACAGTGCCCAATGTTCGTAAATATATTGCTGTCGATGGTGGAATGAGTGATAATATCCGTCCGGCATTATATGATGCGAAGTACGAGGCGGTCATTGCGAGTAAAGCAAATGAATCAAAAAGTGAAACATATACAGTGGCTGGTAAACTTTGTGAATCGGGCGATAAATTAATTATTGATGCTAAGCTTCAGGAAGCAGCTTCTGGTGATGTGCTGGCAATCTTCTGTACTGGTGCGTATGGATATTCTATGGCGAGTAACTATAATCGTGTACCACGACCAGCAGTTGTATTTATAGAAAATGGCAAACATCAATTAGCAATTCGACGCGAAAGTTATGAAGATATTGTACAAAACGATCTCCCGCTAACGTTAAAAAAGGGTGAGTAAATATGAGAAAAAACAAATGGGTATTACTAGCGTCCATTTCAACTTTTGTTTTGTTGTGGGGCATTTTCTATTGGGTATTGGCGTCTAAAGGTATTCTCGGACCTGGTTCGTAAGACAGAAATTGACTTGCGGTAAAAGTACAAATCGTGTAGGATAGTCAAAGATTATGTACAGCTAGAAAAAGAGGGAATAGACAAATATGTTAATTCGATATAAGAAAGCTTTCGAGAAAATAGCAATGGGGCTACTCTCGTTTATGCCTAACGAAAAAGACATAAAAAAGCTCACAGAGACAATCAACTCCTATGAAAATAATGATAATTGGGTTTTATATTTATGGAAAAAGAACGATGAGTATGTTGGCATTGTTGGACTTTTAACAGACAGTAATAATATAGCTACGATTCAACATGTTTCCGTTGTCCCATCTTATAGAGGTGAAGGTGTTGCGAAGGAAATGCTACAGGAAGTAGCAGAACTTGGCCAGTACGAAAGTGTGCGTGCAACGGAGGAAACGCGTAATTTTGTTCAAAAATGTATAAATTGTATCGATGAAGAAGCAGACGATCATTGACGTCTGCTTTTTCTTTGTTTGTTTTCTTGACGCTCTGCAAGAATATGTGAGCGATCTCGAAGCATATGTTTATGAAGAAGATAGTTAGAGTTACTTGATGGCAAAAGCTGTATGCGAGCAAATACTAATTCCTCCAATTTGGGTGATAGAGGAAGTTGAAATGCTTGAAAGGACTTGCCCATTTTGATAGCAGAAAGTGCATCTGTTAGTTGTGTTAGTAGTATTTCGTAGTCGATTTCGTCAAAAAAGATGTGCCCTATATTATATTGAAAATTATTGAGTGCTTTTTCTAAGATTCGCGCAGCGCCAATATAATTGTCACGTCGATAATGATATAAACCTGTTGCGAGCTGTACGTATCCAACGAGAGGGTGCTTTTTATCACCTGGAGCAATATCCTTCCAGTATTCCTCAAGGACTTCATGGCATTCAAAAAAATCTTGATTACCATTGAAAAAAGCACAGTAATCGATAAATAAAGTATGATGCTGTGGATGCATTTTGGACTCCTTTCTACTATACTAAAAGAACATATAATCTCAGGGTGGTAAAACAATGTCTTATGAAGTAAAATTAGAAGCCTTTTCAGGGCCTCTTGATTTATTATTGCATTTAATTCACAGATTGGAAATTGATATTTATGATATCCCAATGGCTGAAATTACTCAACAATATATCGACCATATACATGCTATGCAGGTACTGGAGTTAAATGAGGCTAGTGAATATTTAGTGATGGCTGCAACATTATTGGCCATTAAAAGTCGTATGCTCCTGCCAATTCATGAAGGTGAGCTTGAAGATGCCGAATTAGAAGTCGACGGTCCAGACCCTCGTGAAGAACTGGTGCAACGTTTAATAGAGTATAAGAAATATAAAGAAGCAGCGAGTAGCCTACAAGAGCTTGAAACAGATCGAGCACAGGTATTTTCACGGCCGCCAGCAGATTTATCTGAGTTAGCATCAGATGAGCAAATGGCGTTATTTGATTTGAACGTCAACATCTATGACATGCTTGGAGCATTTCAAAAACTGATGCGTCGAAAAAAATTAAAAAAACCACTGAAGACAACTGTAGCGAGACAGGAACGCTCAGTGAAAGATCAAATGCGTTCGATTGTCGATTCATTACGATCTACAGGTGGACGTGCATCATTTTCCGAACTTTTTCCCTATGAAGATAAGCCAACGCTTATTCTGACGTTTTTATCCATTCTTGAACTGATGAAACGTCAGATCGTCATCGTAGAGCAAGATGGTAACTTTGAAGAATTAACAGTTACATTACAGAAGGAGGAATGGGATGATGATGACGAAAACAATGATGCTACAGAGTAGAATAGAATCCTTATTATTTGTCGTTGGAGACGACGGCTTAACTATTAAACAATTATCACAACTTTTAGGTGAACCGGAAGAGTTAGTCGTACAGACAATGGAAGTGTTGAAAACAACATATGAAGAAGATTTAGCTAGAGGCCTTACTATAAAAGAAATAGCGGGAGTTTATCAGCTTATAACAAAATCTGAACTAGCAGATACTATTCAAAGATTAGTAGAAAATCCAACTGTTCAATCATTATCGCAAGCCTCGCTTGAGGTATTGGCTATTGTGGCATACAAACAGCCAATTACACGTGTAGCAATTGAAGATTTACGCGGTGTGAAATGTGAAAGACCTATACAAACGCTCGCTTCGAGAGGGTTAATTAAAGAAGTTGGTCGCTCAGAAGGGACAGGACGTGCAATCTTGTATGGTACAACAAAAGAATTTTTAAACTACTTTGGTTTAAATAGTATAGAAGAAATGCCGCCTTTACCTGATGATGAGCTAGTTGAAACGGAGCAAGAAACAGATTTATTTATGACGAAATTCCAAGAAACCTTTAGTGGAGTAAAGTAAATAAGCAATATGTAATTTAAGGTATAATACTTTGTTTGAAACATAAATATAATCTATATTTTCCTATTACTTTTAATAAGGAGTGGCTCGTTGCTTCGGTTAGTACGTTTAATATTGTTCATGATAGTTGTGGTAATGTTAATGCTTCCTCAAACCAGTTTAGCACGGGGTGGTAGCGGATATGCTGTCTTAGATGGTGATACAGGCCGTATTTTATTCGAATCAAATAGTGATGCACGGTTACCAATTGCTAGCTTAACAAAAATTTGGACAGCACTCGTTGCTATTGAAAATAGCAATCTTCAAGATGAAGTGGTTATTTCACCGAGGGCTGCAACGGCTGAGGGCTCGTCAATTTACTTGCAGGCAGGGGAAAAAGTTACGGTAGAAACATTGTTATATGGTTTGATGCTACGATCAGGAAATGATGCAGCAACAGCTTTAGCTGAGCATGCCGGTGGATCGGTTGAAGGGTTTGTCAAGTTAATGAATGAGCGGGCTGTTGTTTCGGGTCTCACAAATACAGTATTTATGAACCCGTCTGGCTTGCATCATGATGAGCATTTATCGTCAGCAAGAGATACTGCTGAAATGTTGAGAATTGCTCTTCAAAATAAAACTTTCAAGAAGATTGCTTCCACAGTTCTATTTCGTGCCAATACTGAAAATGGGATGTTATGGGAAAATAAGCACCGGCTATTACGAGAAGGGTCAGGGGTTGCCATCGAAATAGGTGATGAGACACAACTACCTGTTAATGCATTAAAGTCAGCAAAAGGTTCAGCATTCGCCGGAAAAACAGGCTTTACAAAGGTGGCTGGTCGGACCCTTGCAACCGCCTTCCAAAAGGACGGGCAAACATGTATTGTCGTCACTTTGAATGAATCCGATGACTGGAATGTACATCGGGGTTTAGCGAACAAGGTTTGGCAAGATTATAGCCTTGAAACAGTGGTGGAAAAAGGTAAATATAAAGTCAATAAAAACCTTTCCATTCGTTTAGAGCAACCAATTCGTTTGCAATTAAATAAAGAAGAAAAAGAAAGTGTAAGGCAAGTTTTGCATGTTTCACGAAAACGTAAGGAAGGTGTACTATCCCTCTTTATCGGTGAAGAGCGTATCTATGCAGTGCCAGTAAAAGTTGAATCAGCGGATCGTTAAAAGCGATTCGCTGATTTTTTTATTTATGAACCACATTTAGGAAAACGTTTGTGGGCGACGGCAGTACCTTTCGAGCATATTACGATAGTGTGTGAATTAATTTAGATTTATTTAATAAATGATGAGGAATTTGGTAAAATTAATTAGAATGGCATTTAATTGAATTTTTTGAATATTTATAGAGGGGGAAGTATTTATGACCACTGAATCAAACAGTAGGCAATATCAAATAGGGGTAATAATAATTTTATTCTTGTCAAGCTTTATCGCTCCTCTTATCTTTTTATATCCTATTCAAGAGTTGTTCTATCGACCTAAGGAATACTACTTTTTTGATCCTTTTTTTACAGCCTATATTATATTGATGGTTGTATTATTCATGTTAGCAGTCACGTTATTAGTCAATTTTTTAGTGATTCCTAAAACAAAAAAAAAGGAAGAATATTCAACGAGGAATCGTGGGGACATCGTTTGTAATTGCTGGTGCATTGATATTTTTATGTATTAATAACTATCAATATATTGATGCAAAAGGAATTCATATGAATCTTTTTTTTAGTTTGCAAGAAGATCATACAAGCTGGGAAGATATTGTGAAGGTTGAACAGACTATTGTGAAAAAAAATGGTGTAAGTTTGCCAGATAAATTGATTTTTACATTAAAAGATGGTTCAACAATTGAACAACCTTTAACAGATAAGTTATCAAGCACGAAGCAATTTATTAATCAAGAATTAAGTAACTATGGACTTACAATCGAAAATAAATATAGTGAAAATGAGTAATTATAAAAGGCTGCCGAAAACGGTGGCTTTTTATGTTTTAACTTCTTTCAGCAAATGTTTTAGTAGCGAAAGCGAAGCGTCAGCTACAAGTGTTTAGGTAGCGAAAGCAAAGCGTCAGCTACAAATGTTTTAGTAGCGAAAGCGAAGCGTCAGCTACAAGTGTTTAGGTAGCGAAAGCAAAGCGTCAGCTACAAATGTTTTGGTAGCGAAAGCGAAGCGTCAGCTACAAGTGTTTAGGTAGCGAAAGCAAAGCGTCAGCTACAAGTGTTTAGGTAGCGAAAGCAAAGCGTCAGCTACAAATGTTTTGGTAGCGAAAGCGAAGCGTCAGCTACAGAAGTCTCCCACCTCTATAGGTGGTGAGATGAATGCGGGTTTTAAGTTACTTTTCAGCGGGTGTACAAACATCCGATGAAATAGAGGAACTCATTCTAAGAACGCCACGTCCGGGTGAGGATCCTTAAAATTCAAGTGCAAATTATCCAAAAAATAGTTGATAAAAACTATTTCAAATCATTTAATTATTTATCCATAATTAGTTTTTCTTTAATAATGTATAAAAGTATGACATAATTTTCACAGATTAGCGGGAAAAATAACCTTATTCATAATGCGAATGAGGTTTAATGCTTGGTGTCAAACCAAGGTGAATGAAAATTAGAGGTGAAAGAATGGAAAGATTACAAAAGGTCATTGCGTATGCTGGTGTGGCGTCTAGACGTAAGGCAGAACGATTGATTGTAGAAGGTAAAGTTAAAGTGAACGGAGTCGTAGTGCGTGAGTTAGGTACAAAGGTTTCCAACTCAGATACGATAGAAGTAGAAGGCGTGAAGCTTGAGAAAGAGGATAAGGTTTATTATTTACTATATAAACCACGTGGAACGATTTCAGCTGTAACAGACGACAAAGGACGCAAAACTGTCACAGATTTGTTTAAGTATATCCCGCAACGAATTTTCCCAGTTGGCCGTCTCGACTATGATACATCTGGCTTATTGCTATTGACAAATGATGGTGAATTTTCTTATGTGCTGACGCATCCGAAGTTTAAAATCGACAAAACATATATTGCTCGTGTTAAAGGCATTCCAACGATTGAAGGTTTAAAAAAGCTTCAACGAGGAATTAAGTTAGAAGATGGCAAAACAGCTCCTGCGATGGTTAGTATGACTTCATTTGATGAAAAAGCAGGTAAGGCAATCTGTGAAATTACGATCCACGAAGGGCGAAATCGTCAAGTGCGTCGCATGTTCGAGGCGATCGGTACGCCAGTTGTTAAACTAAAACGTGAACGCTTTGCCTTTTTAGATTTATTCGGGCTAGCTCCTGGGGAATATCGTGAACTAACAAAGCATGAAGTGAAGCAATTGCGAGTGTTAGCGGAGACAGGAAAACTCGGATAAATGAGCATTTTCTAATAGAAAGTGAAATACTTCTATGTGCAATAGTAATGTATTCACTTTCTTATTAGTGAAATCGTTCATAAATCATTCATAATTATTAGCTAAGCGTTTGTGTATCATTTTGCTATAATAGGTGAGAATAGCTCACCTATTATAGTTGCATCCTGATGAAATCGTTTCCACGATTTGCAAGGTGGTGTTTGACGCACAAGTGAATGACAAATGTAAAATTTGACAAACATGTAAATGTTGTAAATTAGACGGTAAAATCCATACATATGAATGTTTGTATGAAAAGCTTAGCGTCAATTGTAGTTACTCTAAGCCGTAAATTGATAGGGGGTTTATTAACTTGGAGAAAAAGAAAAAACGTCTCGTCATTCGTACCATTATTTTGGCAGTCTTAGTCTTAGCTATTGGTTACACGGTATACGGAACAGCAACAAAGGATAAGGTAGAGTTAATAGCAGTGGGCTCTAAAGCACCAGACTTCACGTTAGTAGATTTAAACGGTGAGAAACATAAGCTGTCTGATTATAAGGGGCAGGGCGTATTTTTGAACTTCTGGGGAACTTGGTGTAAGCCTTGTGAAAAGGAAATGCCTGCAATGGATCGTCAGTATAAAGTTTTTAAAGATCAAGGTGTACAAACATTGGCGGTCAATATTGCACAAACAGATTTTGAAGTACAGAATTTTGTCGATAGATATGAGTTAACGTTCCCAGTAGTTATTGACAAAACGAAAAGCGTTCAGACTACCTACAATGTAGGTAATTTACCTGCAACTCTCCTTATTGATCCAGATGGTAAAGTAGCCAAAATTATTACTGGTGAAATGACGGAGGGAAATATTGCTTCGTACATGGAATTAGTGAAGCCGAAATAAGGAGAAAATGACTATGGAAAACATCATTTGTGCTTGTGGTCATAGTAACCCATATGGCACGAAGCTTTGTGAGAAATGTGGTCGTCCTTTAACTGAGGAAGGTAAACAAACAAAAGTTGTTGATATGCGCTACGATGGAACGGCGATTCGTTCAAAAACGTATAATAAGACAGTCATCGATAAAATTTGGAATTTCTTCTCGAATGTAAAAGTGGGGATTGCCCTCATTATTATTACGTTGGTCGCAGCGTCAATCGGAACAATATTACCGCAAGCGATATATGTTAATGCCCCGGAACCTAGTAAAGCGGAGTATTATGAGAAAGTGTATGGTGTTTTGGGCAAACTCTATAATAATTTAGGACTTTCTAATTTGTATAGCACTTGGTGGTTCCAAATTTTAGTGGGAATGCTTGCGATCTCCATTATTGTTGCGAGTTTAGACCGTGGTATACCATTGCATAAGTCTCTAAAAAATCAACGCGTTAAACGTCATGAAAGTTTCATGAAGCGTCAACGTATCGTTGCAGAAGGACAAGTGCCAAACCCTGATGAATCGCTTGATAAAGTTGAGCAAAAAATGACGGAATTAAAATATCATGTTCGTCGTGATGGAAGTGCACTGCTAGCAGAGCGTGGTCGTTTTGCTCGGTATGGCCCATACATAAATCATGTCGGTCTCATTATCTTTTTAACAGGTGTTATGTTGCGCTTAGTACCTGGTTTTTATGTGGATGAGACGATTTGGATACGCGAAGGTGAGACACGAGCTATACCAGGGATGGATGGCTATTTTATTAAAAATAATAAATTTATTTTAGAAACCCATGGCGATAAACCTCAGGACGAGCAATCAAACCAAGGTGTCAATGCTATGGCGAAAAACTATCAAACAGACATCACGTTATACAAACAACCTGAGGGAGCTCTTCCTGGAGATTCAGACAATCTTGAAAAATTGAGAGATTACTCTATTCGTGTTAATCATCCGTTAAAAGAAAACGGTTTTGCGCTGTATCAAATGAATTATCGTCTTAACGAATTGAGACAGATGAATTTTAATTTAGTGAATAAAGCAACTGAAGAAGATTCACTAGGTCAAATTGAAATTGATTTAACGAATCCTAAAAAAGAATATGATTTAGGAAATGGTTCCTCAGTACAAATTCTTGTTTATACACCAGATTTTGATGGTTTTGAAAATGGTGAACCACAGACAAAATCATCAATACCAAATAACCCAGCATTTTTATTTAGAATGACAACACCAGAAACTCCTGAAGGTGAAGTAAGCTTTGTAGAAATCAGAAAGCCACCACTTGAACCACTTGGTGAAAACAAATATAGAATGAAATTCGCGGGAGCAGAGATGCGTAATTCATCAAACTTTACAATTCGTAAGGATAGTACGATACCAATTTTATTTGTTGGCGGTATTATTTTCATGATTGGTGTAGTAATTGGCTCATATTGGAACCACCGACGTTTATGGTTACAGGTGGAGCCGGATGGCCGAGTGCTGATGGCTGCCCATGTGAATAAAAATATGTTTAGTATGAAAAAGGATTTAGATACAGTCACTACGTTTGCTTGTCTTCCGCCATATATAGATCAGTTAGATAAGCCTGAAGATGATAAGAAATCCGAAAAGCGAGGCACTAAAGAAAAGGAAGGTGACAACACCTTATGAGTTTGATTGACATAAGTGGAAACCTATTATTTGTAGCATTCATTGCCTACTTAGTTGCAACGTTATTGTTTGGTGGTTCGATAAAGCAATCGAATGCAACAGGCAAAAATACCGAAAAATGGGGTAAGGTAGCAATTGTTGTAACAATTATAGGTCTACTTTCTCAGCTTGGTTATTTTGTCACTCGTTGGATTTATGCAGGGCATGCACCTGTTAGTAATATGTTTGAATTTACGACTGCGTTCGGAATGTTCATTGTTGGGGCGTTCATTTTAATTTATTTTATTTATCGTGTGACAGCTCTAGGCTTAGTGGCATTGCCTGTGGCGTTATTAATAATTGCCTATGCGGCGATGTTCCCAACTGAGGTTACTCCTTTAATGCCGTCTTTACAAAGTTACTGGCTAACAATTCATGTTATTACAGCTGCTTTAGGTCAATCCATTTTAGCAATTAGTGCAGTAGCAGGGCTAATTTATTTATTAAAAGTAGTTGATTTAAAGAAGCCTTCTAAACAACGTTTCTGGTTAGAAGCGGTAATGTTCTTCCTTGTAGTAGTCGTTGGTTTCGTAGTTGCAACATCAGTTTTTAATATGATGGATTACGATTCAACATATACTTATGTTGATAAAGAGGGTAAGGAACGTCAAATTGACTACAAAATGCCACCAGTATTTGGTATGAATGAATATAAGGCAGTGGAAGAACATGGCATGTCTCCTTTAGTAGAAATGCCTGCGCTCATTAATGCGAAGAAATTAACAACAGTTGTTTGGTCATTATTAGTAGGATCTGTATTATACTTATTAATTCGATTAATTGCACGACGTCGAATTAGTGCGATTTTCCAACCTTTTGTCAAACGAGTAAATTTACAATTAGTTGATGAAATTGGTTATCGTTCAGTAATAATTGGCTTCCCAGTATTTACGTTAGGTGCTTTAATCTTTGCAATGATTTGGGCACAACTTTCGTGGAGTCGTTTCTGGGGATGGGATCCGAAGGAAGTGTGGGCACTTATTACATGGTTATTCTATGCAGCATTCCTACACTTACGTTTATCAAAAGGCTGGGAAGGTGAAAAATCTGCTTGGTTAGCTTTAATTGGTTTTGGAATAATATTATTTAACTTAATTGCTGTTAACTTGATTCTTGCAGGTTTACACTCATACGCATCAGCTTAAATTGATTTGATAAAAACTGATTCATTTGAGACATATGAGATTTTTTACGTCGCTAGTATTGGAAAGAAGAGCCTTCTTGCTGTGGCAAGAAGGCTTTCTTTTCTTTTCAATATGTGCTGTACCATGTACAATAGTAGGTAGAGAAAGATTAGAAGAGAGGGATCGTGAAAGTGTCAGAAAATATTTCAGTATTAGTTGTAGATGACGAGGATCGTATTCGACGCTTATTAAAAATGTATTTGGAGCGAGAAGGGTACCTTGTTGACGAAGCAGAAAATGGTGAACAAGCGATCGAAAAATCTTTAGAAAAAGAGTATCACTGTATTTTATTAGATATTATGATGCCTGAAAAAGACGGGCTTGAAGTTTGTGCGGAAATCCGTGAACGAGCAGCAACACCGATTATTTTATTAACTGCAAAAGGCGAGGAAGCGAATCGCGTACAAGGCTTTGAGCTTGGAGCAGATGATTATATTGTAAAACCATTTAGTCCTCGTGAGGTTGTGTTACGTGTGAAGGCTATATTACGCCGTTCACAAGCATTCTCACCTTCGACAAATGCTTCTTCTTCAAAAGATTTAGTTGTGTTCCAACATTTAATGATCGATCATGATGCGCACCGTGTAACAGCGGAGGGAATTGAAGTTAATTTAACGCCTAAAGAGTATGAATTGCTTTATTTCCTAGCTAAATCACCAGATAAAGTATTTGACCGTGAACAATTACTAAAAGAAGTTTGGCATTATGATTTCTTTGGTGACTTACGTACAGTTGACACACATGTAAAACGTTTACGCGAAAAGCTCAACCGTGTCTCTGAAAACGCTGCAAAAATGATTGTTACTGTATGGGGCGTTGGCTACAAATTTGAGGTTGTCAATGAATAGAATATGGAATAGTGTTGTCGGGAAGCTATGGGTAACCATATTGCTTCTCGTTTCATTTGTATTATTTGTTTTCACGATTTTAATGCTTGAGTTTCTTCAGAATTACCATATGCAACAGGCAGAAAGCTCTTTGCGTCAAACTGCAGCAACGGTTGCAAGTATAGTAGATGATAATGAAACAGCAGAGTCGACTTTGGAATTATTAAAAGATATTTTACCTGAAAGTACGAATGCGCTTATTGCTATTAACCATGACAGAGTTTCTTTTGCTATGCAGGAAGGTGTAAATAAAAAAGAAATCCAGGATATGATTTTAGCTAATAAATCGTTCCAAGAAGTTTTTCAATCAGATAAACCGATTATTAAGGAAATGATGATGCCGTCTTCCACAGACGAAGAAAAAATGGATTCGTATGTTGTTCTAGGTTTCCCAGTAAATGTGGAAGATGCAGTGCACGGGGCTGTCTTTATTTATCAAAGTCCAGATGCGCTGCATAAAACATCGAAAGAGACAACGAAAATTGTCTTTTTATCTGCGTTCATTGCCTTTGTGCTGACGACATTTTTTGCGTTTTTCCTTTCATCACGTATTACATCACCATTACGTAAAATGCGAGAGTTGGCGTTTGAAATTTCTAAAGGGAATTTTGAAGCGAAGATGCCGACTACACAAAATGATGAAATTGGCCAGCTGGCAGTTGCCTTTAATCAAATGGGACGTCAATTGAAACACAATCTAGAAGTGATCAATCAAGAAAATGAACAGCTTTCAAATATTTTGACATCGATGACAGACGCAGTTATCACGTTTAATCGTGACCGTACAATATTATTAAGTAATCCGCCAGCTGACCGTTTAATGCAAAAATGGTTTGTCAATAAAGGCTCACAAAGTGCGAAGCCAATTCCGCCAGAGCTTTATCATATGCTCGA
This sequence comes from Lysinibacillus sp. RC79, assembly GCF_041262405.1. Classification (NCBI taxonomy): domain Bacteria; kingdom Bacillati; phylum Bacillota; class Bacilli; order Caryophanales; family Bacillaceae; genus Lysinibacillus; species Lysinibacillus sp. RC79. The sequence goes on along the minus strand of NZ_JBGCCD010000020.1, from coordinate 22,478 downwards.
CCATGTACTGATGTTTGAGGATAAGCTTGAAGAAGAAATTGAGATGGATGGAAATTACTACACGTTTACAATTAGCCCTCTTTATAGTGAGGAATCGATACGTGGAGCGGTTGCAGTTATTCGTGATATGACGGAGCAGCATCGCTTAGAGAAACTGCGTTCAGACTTTATTGCTAATGTGTCTCATGAGCTACGGACTCCAATCTCGATGCTTCAAGGTTATTCAGAGGCCCTAATGGATGATGACTTTATTCAGGATCAAGAAGAACGAAATGAGATTACAAAAATTATTTATGATGAATCGAAGCGTATGGGACGCCTCGTAACAGATTTATTAGACCTTGCGCGTATGGAATCGGGGCATATGACACTTTACAAGGATGAACTCCCAATTAATTCAACATTTGAACGCATTACGCAAAAATTTGCACAGGTTGCAAAAGAGAAACATGTTCGTCTGATATTTGACAGTGAATTTAATGACGAAGCTACGATTAGTATAGACGAGGATCGGATTGAACAAGTATTAACAAATTTAGTTGATAATGCTCTCCGGCATACTGCTGAAGGGTCAGTAACAGTGAAGGTTGAGCAGGAGCCAACCTTTGCCAAAATATCTGTTCAGGATACAGGGCATGGTATTCCACAAGAGGACTTACCATATGTCTTTGAACGTTTCTATAAAGCAGATAAGGCACGTACGCGTTCTAAGGGCGGAACTGGCCTAGGTTTAGCTATTGCTAGAAATATTGTCAAGGCACATTCAGGCAATATTATGGTAGATAGTGTGCTGAAAGAGGGGACTACCTTCACGTTTTATTTACCTTTTGATTAATACTATTAAAGAGTGGTATTAATTGGATGTAACTTCTGTGGACATTAAGACGACAAATATAAATAGAACGGGGGTGGAGTGCTTTGAATGACTCCGTGTTCCATCGTTTATACGATGCATATCATCAAGACGTGTTCCAGTTTCTTATTTATTTAGTAAAAAACCGTACACTTGCTGAGGATTTAGCGCATGAGGTTTATGTTCGCGTATTGCGCTCATATGATCAGTTCGCAGGAAATAGCAGTGAAAAGACATGGCTTTTTGCTATTGCTAAAAATGTCGCTATTGATCATTTTAGAAAGCAGGCTGTACGCCAAAAACATTCACTTGATTTTTTTGACTGGGAAACGGAACAGCTACATTCAACCACACCATCACCGGAAGACGTGTTGCAGGCCAGTGATGAATTTATGCAGGTGCAAGCAGCACTTGAACACTGTACAGGTGACCAAAAAATGGTCATTATTATGCGTTACTTTCAAGATTTATCGATTGCAGAAACAGCGCAAATACTAGATTGGACAGAAGCGAAGGTAAAAACCACTCAGCATCGTGCCATTAAATTTTTAAGGCAACAGCTACAACAGGTTAGAGAACAGGAGGCGAAACGGCAATGACACATAATCAATTTGATGATGACCAACTTGAACATGTATTGAATAATGCCCCTAAGCTTTCTGACCGCCGTTCGAAAGAAGAAATATTAAATCGATTATTGGCAGATGCTCGCTTGCAGGATAATGTCCATCTTCAAGAAGCTATACAACAACCAATAGATGATGAAATAACATCGCAAGAGCAACAACACAGTATGCATAAGCAACAAGAAAGTACCGAGACAGCAACAACAAAGAAGAAAGCTCGTAAATGGCCAATCTTTATGAGTGTTGCAGCAGTTTTCGCTTTAACAGTACTTACAGGCTCCATGTTCATGAATCATAATGATGCAAAAATAGACCAGGCTAATGCTCCTGAACCTTCTCAATATTCAACATTGCAGGATAATCGCGCAGCAAAAAGCTCTGTCAACCATGATAAAATTATGGAGTCCAACATAGTAGCAGACCGTGCACAGATCATGTCACTACGATCATCTGTTTATGAGGAAGATTTAACAGATGCAGTAGTGTTCCGTATTGGTTTGGCAAATCGTGATAAGAAAAGTGTACCGATGACGTATATCATTCCAAATGAACGAGTTGCTACTGATTTTGGGAAGAAAAAGCCCACAACACTACAAATGTATGAAAAGTATGCGCCACAAATTGATGAGAAAGCAAATGGTTTTACTAACTATCATCCATATAAAGGGGAAATAAAGGAGAAGGGTGATAAACTAGTCCATGTATTGCCGAAGAAAAATGACTTTGATGTCGCTTCAGCAGATACAGACGAATATTTAGGGACAATACAGGATACATTCTCAGATTCCGAGTATAAAGATATTGAGTTTGAAAATCCTGATGGTACAGTCCGCGAGCTTGCCAAGGAAGAAGATTCAAGTAAACCCATGGCATTAACAAGCTCAAATCATTTTAATTATTATTTATATAAAGATGAAAATGGGGCTGAATATTTATCACCTGATTCTCGTAAAACTTTTTCCACAGTAACAGAAGCGCTTACTGTTATGCGAAATAATAATGATGATGCATACTTTCCTGTCGTACCGGAAAATATAACATACACTGTGAAAGAGGTAGCAGAAGGCGTTATTGTTACATTTGATGAACCGCTTGATTTAACGACAATAGACGCGGTTCGTGCAACTCAATTGATAGAAGCTATGATGCTCACTGCTGCAAGCTTTGATAAACAAATACGTCTAGACAATGTTGTACAGGAGATCTGGGAAGGATTGGATTTGAAAAATTTCTTGCCAAAGCCTGTAGGAGCCAATAAACGATATATGCCATAAAAAGCATTACAACAAATAGACGAACTTAACTTAAATAATTTTTTTTGGAGCATTCTCGCCGTTGTATGTGCGTGAATGCTCTTGGCATTTTATAACACCAATAGCAAAGAAGTTAAGGGAACGATAAATTGCCTGATTGGTGAACACTAATAAGCAATTGGGATGCGGAAAACCTCTACTGATTACAGTTTCACTTTATAAGGATATTAACCGAGTATCTGTAAAACATACAAGTTTAATCGGAATTTTTTAAGCAAAGCTATTTACTTTTCTCTAATAATTCATTATAGTAAGGCTATGAAACAAAAAAATAATGATTCATCTTCGGGGCAGGGTGAAAATCCCGACCGGCGGTAATAGAGTTGTAAATCGCTAATATTTCCTTTAAGTCATATTAGCTCGAATGATTTACTAAAGGCTCTTCAGCCCGCGACCTGTGCAAATAATTTTTTGCATGGCTGACTTGGTGCGATTCCAAGGCCGACAGTTAAAGTCTGGATGGGAGAAGATGGAGGTACGATCGTCATTCATTGTTATGAATTTAGCTATGTACGAGCGTTTTTTCGATGTGGCTTCACACAGCGTATGCTCAAAAATAGTTAATTAATGGCGTTTTTTAATCATGCCTATTCTCCCTTATGTTCTTTTGCATAAGGGTTTTTTCATGATAATAATTGATTAGGTCGTAACCTTTCTTCTTGCGAGATTGAATCAGCAAAGAGGAGAGAGTTTTTATGAAGAAAAATGTTAAACTTCAATCGTTTATAACGATTGGTATGCTGAGCAGTATTTCGTTTTTATTAATGCTTTTTAATTTCCCTATTCCGCCATTTCCAGCGTTTTTGGAAGTGGACTTCAGTGATATGCCAGCATTACTAGCGGCGATCACTATGGGACCTGTAGCCGGTATTTTAGTAGAATTCTTTAAAAATGTGTTGGACTGGGTTTTCTCAGGCACGCCAACGGGAGTACCGGTAGGACATATCGCGAACTTTGCAACAGGTATTTTATTTATTCTACCAGTTAGCTTTGTTTTTAATCGCGTCAAAACAGTTCAAGGTCTTATCGGAGGTTTAGCTGTTGGAACAATCATAATGGCAGTTGGAATGAGCATTCTTAACTATGCAGTATTTTTACCTATGTACACTTACTTTTTAGGTATGGAGCCTGTTGTAGGTGATTCACTATATAAAATGATCGTAGCTGGTATATTGCCATTTAACATTGTGAAAGGTATTTTAATTACTATCATCATGGCATTGCTATTCACAACAATGCGTAAATGGATTGATCATCAGCGTTCCATATATTTAACAAAATAATTGGAATGAAACCTCGAGCTGTTAAACGCTCGAGGTTTTTTTATGTGAGTTGGATAATATTGCGCAAAAGTAACATATAGAATTAATCTAGTCGGGTTTAGTATTTTAATGTAGAATAAGGAAGAGCTTAGAATGTTAGAGGAGTTTGAAGAGATGAGTGAAAAAAAGAGTCAGTGGTCTAGTAAACTAGGCTTTATTTTAGCATCGGCAGGAGCTGCAATCGGACTAGGGGCAATTTGGAAGCTTCCATATGTTACTGGACAAAGTGGTGGGGGAGCGTTTTTCCTTATTTTTGTTCTATTTACATTGTTGATTGGTTTACCGATGTTATTATCAGAATATGTTTTAGGTCGTGGTACACAGTCTGAGGCTGTGACTGCCTATAAAAAAATTGCACCTACGAAAACAGGCTGGGCTTGGGTTGGTCGTATGGGTGTACTTGGTTGTTTTTTATTGTTAAGTTTTTATAGTGTTGTGGGAGGTTGGATTTTTATCTATAGTGGCCTTGGTGTGACTGGGGCTGTTATAGATCCTGCCAATGATCCTAGTGAACTATTTGGAAAGATTATAGGAACACCATGGATTACATTACTAGGTTTAGGATTGTTTACGCTAGTAAATGTGCTAGTCATTTCACTTGGTGTGCAAAATGGTATAGAAAAGGCTAATAAGTGGATGATGCCTTTATTATTTATTATGTTTATTGTGCTTGTTGTGCGGGCTTTAACATTAGATGGAGCAATGGAAGGGGTTAAATTCTTCTTGTGGCCGGACTTTTCCAATATAACTGGAAAGGCTATATTAGAAGCGTTGGGGCAGTCCTTCTTTGGCTTAGCGGTAGGATTTTCTTGTCTTGTGACGTACAGCTCATATTTAAAGAAGGATGTGAGCTTACCGAATTCTGCAGGCTCCGTAGTTCTTCTCACTGTGCTTGTATCGTTCTTAGCAGGATTGGCAATTTTCCCAGTTGTATTTGCTTTTAATTTAGAACCATCGTCTGGACCAGGCTTACTATTTATGGTTCTGCCAACAGCATTTAGCCAAATGCCCTTTGGTGAAATATTCTTAGCGATGTTTTTAATATTATTTTTATTTGCAACGTTAACCTCTTCCTTCAGTTTATATGAAATTATCGTAGCGGCATTTATGGAGAAAGGGCGTATGTCTCGTCCTGCATTGACAATGCTACTAGGTGTAGTAGTCTTTGTTGCGGCGATTCCTGCAGCTCTTTCATCGAGTACATTGGCGGACGTATCAATCTTTGGAAAAACAATTTTTGATGCAACTGACTTTTTAGTATCTAATTTAATGCTTCCGTTAGGTAACTTGTTGATTGCTATCTTTATTGCGTATGTGGTTGATAAAGAATTTGTGAAGAAGGAATTATTAATAGGAAGTCAAATGGGGCAGGGGTTCTATTCAACATATCATCTATTGATGTTAATAGTAGTCCCTCTTGTAATTATCGTTGTGTTCGTAAATATGCTTTTACAATATTAAAAAGAGAAGGTTGCGTTCCGTTTAATTGGAATGCAACCTATTTTTTTATAATGATGGGGGCAACAATAGGTTAATATTCGCTAAGTGATAGCTCACCTAGCCAGCCTTCTTTAATGATCTGTCTCGCTTTCTCTTCGCTTTTCGTAATAGGGAATACTTTATCGACTTGCGAAATAGCAAACAAGTTGCGAATGAAATCATCGACGACAATAATGGCGATTTTCTTTTCTTTTACAGATACTTTCTTTGCGAAATTGACGATCATGCCAAAGCCGGTACTATCAATGTTTGTAACCTTGTGCGTATCGATAATGTATCCATGCTTTGTTTCCAAGCTTAATGATTGAAGCTCTTTTTTTATCTCTTCAATCATCCCGTATTCTAAATCGCCAGTAAACGCAATCAAAATATAATCAGCCTTTGTGTCGATATCCATCGCGATTTTTTTCTGATTCATACTATTGTGCCTCCATTTTCTTTTTCATGTTAGGGAATTCTGATTCTTTAGAGAAAATCAAACAAAAGACATTTGTAACTGCCGTTTCACTTACGTTACATAAAACATCTGTACTTGTTGCTACGCTTTCGGTACAAAAGACATCTGTAGCTGACGCTTCGCTTTCGCTACAGAAAATAATTGCTGAAAGAAATTAAAACTTGAATTTATTGACTTCATTTTGTAATTTATCAGCAATTGATGCTAACTCATCTGAACTTTGAGTAATTTCTGCAACGGTTGCATATTGTTCTTCCGATGTTGCGGCAATTTCCTCTGTTGCTGCTGCGGAGTCTTCGATAATACGGGAAATATCTTGAATGGCTTGTTGAACACCTAATGAGTTATTGTTTACATGCGTAAATGCAGCCTTCATTTGCTCAACGCCTTTTTCTGTTTCTTCAACCTTTTCAACAATTTCCTTTAAAGCCGTTCCTCCTTTATTGATAATTGTTACTTGCTCCTCTACAGCTAGTAAATTACTTTCCATTGTGCGAACTGTCACAGAAGTTTCAGCCTGGATATCATTAATGAGATTTGTAATTTGTCCTGATGCTAAGCTTGATTGTTCGGCTAGCTGGCGTACCTCTGATGCAACAACGGCAAACCCTTTTCCTTGCTCACCAGCCCGTGCTGCTTCGATGGCTGCATTGAGGGCCAGTAGATTTGTTTGCTCTGCAATACCAGTAATAACGGTAATAATGCCACCAATTTCTTCAGAGCGTTTACCGAGTTTTTGGATAGAATCTGTCGCATAAGACACTGTTTGCGTGACGTCGCTTAAATGTTTAATAGCCTCATTAATAGCCTCTTCACCTTTACGTGCAATTTTGGTCGAATCTATAGCGCTATTTAACGTGTTCTCGGCCTTTTGTAAACTGCTCGATACTTCTTCAAGTGTTTTTTGCATCATTGACACTATTTGTTCAGCCTGATCAGATTGAGTCGTAGTGCCAACTGCAATTTCATTCATCGTAAGTGCAATTTGGCTAGAAGCCTCACTTGTTTGGTGTGATGATTCTGCTAATGAGTGTGATGAGTTAGCTATTTGGTTAGCACTACCAGCTACGATTGTCATCGTCTCTGTTAAGCGATTTTTCATATCACTAAAGGCATTTGCTAAAACAGCAATCTCATCTTTACTTTTAGGGTTTAATAACTTAACATTTAAATTTAAATCAGCTAACTCTTTAGCATTTGTACTTAAAATATTAATAGGTCTGATGATTTGTCGCTGTAAAAACCAACTAATCCCAGCGATTATTAATATGGCAATTCCTAAGGAAATCGCTACATTTTCCAGTGCAGACTTTGTAGCAATGCTTATATAAGGAGCGGTAGGTACAGCTGTTGCCCATACGCCAATAACATCTCCTTGGCTATTTAAAATGGGGTCATAGGCTCCTTGGTGCATACTACCTAAGACATTTGCTGATCCGATAAAACGTTTTTTTTCTCCTAACACAACTTTCGCAACTTCATCAGAAACTTTTGTATTTAATGCGCGTTCTCCATTCTCGACTATATTTGTACTAATACGAGTATCGTTTTGGAAGATTGAGACGACATTTCCGTTTGTTAGCTCTCCCACTTTATCAGCTACCTCAAAATTGTCTACCATTTTGACGTCACCTTTATACAATTGATTGTTTTTAATGGACCATTCTCCAGGGAATTTAGCATCTAAATATTCATAGCCCAATTGAATATCTGATAAGAGCTTTGTATTTGCGCTTTCTAAAAGATTTTTTTTGGCAACATAAAAATTTATTCCTGCTAAAAGTGTAGTGAGTAGCAAAATACACCCGAATATTAACAGGCTCATTTTTTTTCGGATTGACAGCTTCATGAAAACTCCTCCAATTTTACGTTTACTTTATACATGAATCTTTTTTGAAATACCAACTAAAAATTTCGTTTCAGAAATATTTTCAAACCAAATATGATCGACCATATTTTTAACAAAAAATAAACCTCGCCCACGATCTGAATAATCCAGTTCGTTTAAATCAAATTGTAGAGCCTTATCCCAATCCTTTTCAGCGATTCCTTTCGCTTCATCAGTAACTGTTATTTTAATTTCTTCATTAGAATGAGATACGTGTACTTGAATAGCCTTTTCGGAATATGGATCATTCTTCTTCACAGCTTCCACGGCATTTATAACTAATTCATGTACGACAAATCGTAATTCTCTTTTAAAAGGTAAATTATATACATTTGTATAATTCTCTATAACTTGATCTACATAAGCTATAGCTTGTGTATCAGGATTTACATTGAGTATGAATTCCATCATCAATCACCGACCCTGTAATGTAATTGTTATTGAAACTACTGTTATATCATCGTTGTAAAAATTATCGGATAAATCGTACTTTTGGGAAAATTTTTGCAAGGCATAGCCATTACCATGTGAAGCATAGGAATGGAAAAAGTCCATATCAACAACATGTTGCTCATTTATTGTCAATAATCCATCCGTATAAAGTATTATGCGATGCCATCCGGATAAAGGTATCGTTTTTTTATTGATAGGAATGGTTGGGAATAGCCCTAAAATAGGTGTATTTGCTGGGAGGAACACCGTCTCTCCGTATTTTCCAAATAAGAAACCAGATGGATGAGCCGCATTAACATAGTGTGCAGTTCCGTTTTTCGTATCAATGAGTATGTAGATAGCCGTCATTAAAAAACGGTCCATATCTTCATCAGAAAATAGCTCGTAAATTTGGCGGTTAAGTTCTCGAATTACGAAAACTGGATCGATTAATTTCGTAATCATTCCTTTTAACAAAGATCTAATGGACATTGTGACGAGTGATGCGGCAATGCCATGTCCCATTGCGTCGTAAAGAAGAATGGCAGTTAAATGTTCATTAATCTTAAACCAGCAGTACATGTCACCTCCTAATGTGTTGGATGTAACATAAAGCCCATCGATCTGAATATGCTCAAGATTCAATGGAGGAGATAGTGCGTTTTTTTGGAATTTCTTCGCGATAATTAAATCTTTTTGAATAATACTTTCTTGTTGCTTTCGTAGCTTGGTTTCCTTTTGATATTTAAGGGCCACCTGAATCCGAGTTTTAAACTGAGTAAAATCAAATGGTTTTAAAATAAAGTCGAAAATCCCGGCTTCAAAAACCCTATCAATTGTAATGCTTTTTTCATAAGTAGTAGAAAGGAGAATAGGGGCATCAATCCAGTTTTTTAGTTCGTCAATTTGTTGACAAATGTTCTCGCAATTTTTAAGCGTCATTTTTGCATCGAGAATAATTAATTCCAGCTCTTCTTTCAAAGAATCTGATAAATAATTCATTGCTGCGTCAGTTGTTGTAAAGCAATGAATATTTTTGATGTCGATACGATGAAAATATTTTTGCAGACGCAACACATCATTGCTTACGCTGCCAATAACTAATACTGACATGCTTCTTACATTCACCGCCTTATGTATCTTTAACAGAAGATAAAGCCTCGGACGAAATTACGCCAAGGCAAAATTGATATAATAATTTCCGACTATTATATATACGCCATATTTACTTATCTGATGAATAATATAAAAATTCTAATTTGCTATAAATTTACCAATAAATATGACATTATACAAGACTAATGTGATATAAAATATGGAAAAAAAGTTCTTGCTTCAAGTAATAAAGTCAAAAATTTTTTAACTAAACTACCGTATGATGAGTCTAAAGACCGTAAATGATAAGCAGAAAGGGAGGGGGACTCTATCCATCTGAAAAAAAGATAAGTATATTCGAAAAAATGCATGTAATAAAACCTTACATAGATATTGTGTTTTTCATCCTTTTAATGTATTTTAAAAACAGATACAAAAGGATTGTGTTAATTAAAATGACATTGGAGTGGTGAAAAATGAAACGTTATGCAAAAGAAGATATTAAACGTCGTGTTAAGGAAGAAAATGTGAAATTTATTCGCCTACAATTTACTGATATATTAGGAACAATAAAAAACGTTGAAGTACCAGTTAGCCAATTAGAAAAAGCATTGGATAATAAAATTATGTTTGATGGTTCATCAATTGAAGGTTTTGTACGTATTGAAGAATCAGATATGTATTTGCGTCCTGACCGTGATACATTCGTCATTTTTCCTTGGACTGCTGAAAAAGGTAAAGTGGCTCGTTTGATCTGTGATATTGATAGACCAGATGGTACACCATTTGAAGGTGATCCACGCTCCAATCTGAAGAGGGTTTTAAAGGAGATGGAGGAGTTAGGGTTTAGCTCATTTAATTTAGGACCAGAGCCAGAATTTTTCTTATTTAAGCTAGATGAAAAAGGGCATCCAACACTCGAGTTAAATGATAGCGGTGGGTACTTCGACTTAGCCCCAACTGACTTAGGGGAGAACTGTCGACGTGATATCGTATTAGAGTTAGAAGAAATGGGCTTTGAAATTGAGGCATCACATCATGAGGTTGCACCTGGTCAACATGAAATCGACTTTAAATATGCAAGTGCGATCGAAGCATGTGATAATATTCAAACGTTTAAGCTTGTTGTAAAAACGATAGCTGCACAGCATGGACTACATGCAACCTTTATGCCAAAGCCACTATTTGGTGTTAACGGTTCTGGTATGCATTTCAACTTATCGTTATTTGAAGGGGATAACAATGCGTTTTATGATGAGAGCGCAGAATTGCAATTAAGCCAAACAGCACGTAGCTTTATGGCAGGAATATTAAAACATGTACACGGTTTTACAGCTGTCACGAACCCACTTGTTAATTCCTATAAACGATTAGTGCCTGGCTATGAGGCACCTTGCTATGTGGCATGGTCTGCACAAAACCGTTCACCACTTATTCGAATTCCAGCTTCAAGAGGACTATCAACACGTATCGAGCTTCGTTCTGTCGATCCAGCAGCAAATCCTTATTTAGCGATGGCCGTTATTTTAGCATCTGGGCTCGATGGCATTCGCAAAGATCTCACACCACCGGATGCAGTAGATCGCAATATTTATAAAATGTCACGAGCTGAACGTGAATTGAACAGTATTGACAGCCTCCCATCGTCATTGGAATACGCACTCCTTGAACTAGAAATGGATCATATCGTTCGTGAAGCGCTTGGAGACCATATCTTTGAAAAATTCACGGCTGCTAAAGAAATAGAATGGAATAAATACCGCACGCGTGTCCATAACTGGGAGCGGGAAGAATATTTGAAAATGTATTAAAAGGAGAGTGTTGGGGCATTAGTGCTCCGACACTTTTTTGATCTAAAATATGATGAATTGAGTGTCAAAGAAGAAGGCTATCCCAATTTTTCATTAATTGGGATAGCCATTTTTAGTTAGGGAGTTCACTTTGGATAATTAATTTGTATTTTTTATTTGGGAGTTCTTGGTCATAGATATAAATATCATTTTCAGCTGAAAATCTAAAGAAATAATGTAATTCTAACAAACCATCCTCAACTAATAGATGATCCTTTATCTTAAATTTTTTATAGTATCCATTATCATTGAAATATAAAAATACTTGATTATTAAAATCAGTGTTAAGTTCACTTACCGAATCAATATCCGAAACAACTTCTTGCGTATGATTGGTCGAAGCGTCATAAAAAATTAGCTTACCATCACCAGTTGAAGGTTCAGAAGGGTCGTCAAATGTTAGGTAAACCCATTGTTGATCATTTAGTAGCCGTGCCCAACCAATAAATTCAAATGAACTCTTAAATTCTTTTATTTCTTTACTTTTCACATCATACAAATAGAGGTATCCAAAATGATCTTTTTCATCAGTAAATAATATTTTTCCATCCTTTGCAGACAAAAACATATTCCTGAATGTAACGCTATTTAAATTAAATATACTTATTGTTTCGTCTGTTTTGAGATTCTTAAGCATAACTTCCGCTTTTTCACTTTTTTTGTCCATTTTTATCCAAGCTGCGTAGTCCCCAATTAATACAGGAAAATCATTAAAAACATTTTCTTCATTTTCTTTCGTCAAGGGGTGAATTTCTTGCTTCTTTAAATTCATAAAATATGGATTTAGCTGCCACCCACTTTCATCGGCATCTACCCACAATAACCAATTATCATTTAATTCTACCCCTTGAACTGATGGCATTTTGAATTTGGTGTTAAATATAGTTTTGTATTTTTGAGTCTTGCGATTATATTGAACAATTTTATTATCAAGAGAAGGACTCTCTTGATCTACGCTCATATAAATATAGTCAGCATTCCCCCTATATGAGGTAATATTAGTAAAAGGTACGTCTACTGTTTTATTAAAATCCTTATCGATTATTTGATAATAATTTGAACTTTGGGGTTTGATCAAAGATCTATTTGACTGTACACCATTATATACGGCTTTAAAAACAATGAATAGGAATATAGCTGCACATGATAGTATTATTGTTCTCTCTATAATTTTCAATTGAATCTCTCCATTTGAACTACGATATTTTTATAGGCTGTGTTAATGTTTAATGTTGTTTTTCAAATGAATTTTAGGGAAAGGGTTCCCCGATCATATTTCAACTTAATGTAGTTCATAAATGCCACTATATGGATAAATATTTTGAATAATCTTCGAACTGAGATAAATAATTCTTTAAATTGTTACCCACTTCTTTCAAATCACCATATATATTTTGGTCTGCTAAATAAAAAGCATCCGATAAGTAATTCATTTCAACCTCTATCCACTCATTACTTTCTTCTAACTGTAAATGGTCACTTAATCGAAATAACATTGAAAAAACGTCTGATACGTTGTTGGTTGAAAGAAAATATTCGTTCAGCAGTCCGAGTAATATCTTAGAAGGAAGGTCTTCATTATTTAAACCTCCTTTGAACAATTTTAATTTCGAACAGACATCAATGGGTTTATCCTGTGAAGACAATGATATTTCAATTACTTCATATGGTGGATTATCAAGGCATTCAATAACATTATCAGCCCATTTAATCACATCCTGAACAGTATAAAGACCTATTAAAATCCCTAATCTATATACTTCTGCTGTTACTTTTACATCCATACTAAAACTTCTTCTTTAGCAGAACCAGCTAAACATTAAATTTAGACAGACGAAGACTTTCAAAAGTATCTGTCATTTCGAACACAAAAGTTGTAAATTGTGTTTTGTACGTTCATTACTACGACTATCGACAAATAAGAACCAAGTAAGATAATTATCAAGATACTTAGTTGCAACACCTTTAAAACGAACTCGAGGGTTTCATATTAATGTTGAACCTAAGAAGTTGCTCAGCTTCGCTCCAATCATCTTATGTTTAAAAAGGAATTTGAAGCATATATTACCGAATATTCCGTATAATATTCTCGTGGTCTATCTACTCCTATTGCGTTCCCAGCTACTACCGAAAATATTTTGTGACAAATACTTCCTATTAATCTATGATTAGAAGAAAAGGGGGAAAATGTATGACGCAAGCAACTCAAGTAGTTACAATCCAAAATAATGATATTGTACAATTTGAACATGATATTAATAACGCTCTATTGGATTTAAGCGAGTATTTAATAGTTGATATTAAATACAATACGTTATATATAGGGGAACATACAGTTATACATTCAGCTTTAATTATTTATAAATGATTGATCCAGAGGGGGAAATAACTTGTCGAAAATATATTGGGTATCAATTGCTAAAAGAACAGATGAATCTGAAGTGGAGCAGAATGTCATTGAAAAAATATTTGCGAAGAAATCTGAGCTAAAGGATTTTCTAGAACAAGAAGGCTATTGTAAGGCAGCGAAAAATCAATATATTAAAATCGATAATGCATTGATATATGAAGCGGCCGTTGAAAAAGTAAAAATGAAATAATCATAATCTAAGAGTTTACCCGCGGAAGAAAGATAAATATCCGCGATCGAGGTAATGCCAAGCACTAAGTCTAAGCTTCTCATTATTTATTTTCATAGGTATCTTCCTGCAACCATCAATCCTAAGTCAATAATGATAAAAGAAATTGTCTATCTTCAGGAAAGGTTAATGTTAAATCGAGTAATTCATCTTTTGATTTCCACGCAATTTCATAGATCAATTCATCAGGATCATGTATCATCATTTGTCCACCCTTAATGATTGTTTCGAAATAACGAACTTCTACTACATCATTATTTTTATGTAACACTTCTCTGACAATGTCTACTACAAATCCTGTTTCTTCATACACTTCGCGGATACAACAAGCCTCAAAATTCTCAGTAGCTTCTTTTCCGCCCGATGGTACTGCCCATGTTTTTACTTCCTCTTTAGCACCTTGCAAAACCATTAATAATTGATTATCTTCATTTAAGCAAATTCCTGCAGCCCCTTGCCATTTAACCAATATCAAAACCTCCAATCTAATTTTCCATTTATGCTAATTTTAACTTATAATATCTAAAAATGGGTATGACGTTTGTTAATTCTATGTATATAGGTTGATTGGAGTGGAGACTTGGCGACTCCTTGGGGATCAGCAATAGAGGAACGAAGGCTAAACCATCACATCCTGTGATAACGCCTTCGTGACCAACATCGTGTTGGCCCGAGACCCAGGAGCGAGCAGCGCGAGTGAAGCGGCTCATCGGACGCCCCCAGGAAAGCGCCAAGTCGGAACGGAAATCAACCCCACGCTATGGTAATGTGCCGATAAAAATAAAGCTTTCATTTTAACCTGTCCGAAGTTAGCATAAAAAGACAGGAATAACTAATTTTGATGTTTTAAACTATAAACAAGGAGTGAGAGCACTTGAGTTGGATTGAGTCGATTCAAAAAGCAATAAATTATATCGAAGAGCATTTATTAGATGACATCACAATGGAGCAAATTGCACGAGAGGTAAATTCTTCGGTCTTTCATTTTCAACGGACTTTCTCGATTTTAACGGATATGTCTATTGCAGATTATATAAGACGTAGAAGGTTAACATTAGCTGCACAGGAGTTAATAAATACAGAGCAAAAAGTAATCGATCTCGCCTACAAATATGGCTACGACTCTCCTGAAGCTTTCACAAAGGCATTTCGTAAGCAGCATAACCTAACGCCTAGTGAAGCAAGAAAGAAGCAAGGACAGCTACAATCATACAATCGCCTGGTTATCCAGGTAAGCCTGAAGGGAGCAGAACCAATGAAGTATAAAATCGTAGAAAAAGAAAAGTTTCAAGTGGTAGGGGTAAAAAGAACATATAATTGTCAAAATGGTGAGAACTTGCAAGGCATTCCTCAATTTTGGGATGAGATGAATTCGAAAAACTTCGATCATCAACTTATCCAATTAAATAACGGAAGCATCAAAGGGGTGCTAGGTGTTTGTGTACCAAATACAAACCAAGGGCAAAATGGTTTCATTGATTACTGGATTGCTACGGATCATGTAGGGGATGGGGAAGAAAATCTATTTGCGACAGAAATACCTGCATCGAAGTGGGTTGTGTTTGAAGTGCATGGTCCTATGCCAGAAGCTATGCAAAATACTTGGAAACAAATTTATTCAGAGTGGTTCCCATCCAATCCATATAAAGCAGCAGGAACAGCTGAACTAGAGGTTTACCCTGATGAAGATGCATATAGCCCTGATTCATACTCTGAAATTTGGATTCCGATTCAATAAAGATAAAATGGATTTGGTAAACGATTAGTTTACCAAATCCATTTTTTTGTAGTGATGATGCTTTATATAGTGTGGTCCAACGTAGTGAACACCGTATCTCATAACTAAAATCCTCCTCCTTAAGAGAAATTTTCGCGTTTCTAAATATCCTTATTTTGTATAATGTAATGAAGGAGGTTGCATATGGACATAGATAGCATTATTTTCGATTTGGATGGGACACTTTGGGATTCGAGAAAAACAGTAGCACAATCATGGACGCAGGTAGTTCAGGCGTCTCCTTTCGGTAAAGGAAAGATAACCGAAGAAGATTTATCTAAATCGATGGGGTTACAAATTAAAGAAATAGCCGCTGTATTATTTGATTATCTTGATGAAGAAAAGCAGATGGAGCTTATTTTAGCATGCTGCCAGCAAGAGCAAGATGATTTATTACGTAATGGCGGTATCTTATATCCGCAGTTAGAAGAAACTTTACTAGCTCTTTCAAAAAAATTCCGCTTGTTCATTGTGAGCAATTGTCAGAAGGGCTACATTGAAGCATTTTATGCATTTCATAAACTAGACAAATATTTTCTCGACTTTGAAAATCCGGGGCGTACAGGCTTGTCAAAGGGAGAAAATATACAATTAATTAAGGAAAGAAATCATATAAAAAACGCTGTATATGTGGGAGATACAGAGGGGGATATGCTTTCTGCAAAGTTTGCAGGAATTCCATTTGTTTTTGCTTCATATGGTTTTGGTAAGCCGGAGGAGTATGACTATATCATCGAAAAGCCATTAGATTTATTGAATATATTTTAAACTTGAGAGGGAGTATAGAGTCTGTCTTTTCTAACGGTCTCTATACTCTTTATATTTTATTAAAAAGAATAGGGGACTTTAACATCCTATCTTATTTGTACATACGTACTCAGAAGAAGATCCATTTAGTCCTGATTTTTATTCTGAAATTTGGATTCCGATTAAGTAACAGAAATGAAGGTAGCCAAGAATGTTCATAGGTAACATTCTTGGCTATTATAATTTTTACATCAATTTATTTTTAAAGAATAAATATTAATGTCATAAAAAGATTCTTTTGATTCTTCATATTCTTGAAATGTTCCTTCAAAAGTAAAATTCAATTTCTCTACTACTTTTATAGAATTACTATTACCAGGCTCAATTTTTGCTTCAATTTTATTTATGTTTAAAGTGGTGAAAGCATAATCAATCAAAGCCGAAATACTTTCTGGCGCATAGCCTTTCCCCCAATAAGCTTTAGCAAGATCATAGCCAATTTCTGCTGAGGCGTTAACTAAGTCAAATGAATTGAATCCACAAGAGCCGATTATCTCATTTGATTCCTTCTCAATAATGGTAAAGCGAATAGCTTTGCGCTCCTCAGTTAATTCATCAAAAAGCTCAATCATTTCCTTTGCTTGTTCTTCATGAGTAAAATTGGTGATATTCATAAATTTTGTAACTTCGGGGTCTGACCAAATATTAAATAAACTATGTGCATCAGCCATCATCATTTTTCTTAAATATAATCTTTTTGTGTAAATTTGTTCTATCAATACTTTTACCTCCAAGTTTTTAATTAAGTTTGGATGAAAAATATTGCTATCTGCGCATAATTCAGTCCCTTCAAATTTTATATACCTATTATACAATAATTCAATATTAAACAATAGTTCTAGTAATTTCTATAAATGCTATAATGCATGAAGATATATCAAAAGAATAGAGGGAATGATAATGATCAAGGTAACGGCCGAGAATTATTCGATTATAAAAGACACTATAGAAAGGGCGCCAACATTTGTCTATAGCATACTAGATCAGGTAATAGAAGGCACTGTCTATGCCGACAATGAAAGCTTCCATTCACTACTATTTCAAACCAAATCGGGAATATACTATGTTTATGGCGATTCTTCTAGCGAGCAAATCGTAAGTAATCTTGGATCTTTACTCCAAAAATCAATTGAACAAAGTAAACGTTTTACATTGTTTTCTTACTCAGATGATTGGAACACAAAAATTGAACAACGATTAGATGGTCATGTGAAAAAACTAGAAAGATACACTTTTACCTTTGTTATAAATGCTTATAACGATAGAGAAAGACGAGAACTGCTTGACTACGAATTCATTAAAATCAAGCAACATCAAATTGAGCATTGTTTAGAATTTAACAATCAATATTATGAGGAATACTGGGATTCTACTAATAATTTCCTAGAAAATGGCTTTGGTTTTTGTCTGCAGCATGGAGACAAGGTTATTAGCGAAGTTGTCTCTATTTTTAAATCACATCAATTCGCAGAGATTGATATAGTAACTAATCCGAATTATAGAGGAAAAGGATTAGCAAGCTTCATTGCAGAGGGATTCATTGATTATTGCCTTTTAAATGATATACAGCCTTGTTGGGATTGCGATATTCAAAATCACGCATCCTATCATTTAGGTACTAAGCTCGGCTTTGCTAATCCGCAAAAATATGCAGTTTATATAAAATCTTGACTCATTAAGAAAGCTCACGGTGTTACTATGTAATTAAAGACAAGTGAATGTATTATAAAACAGCAATATCAAGAGGTTGTCTTTAATGACACACATTATATTAAATTATAGTCGAGAATCATAAACGAAAATTGTATCAAAGTATCTTTCTCCGTTTGAAATTGCATTTCCAATCGCGATAGCTTCAGCACAAACTGTAATCAAGATAACCTAGTAGCATGTTATTCGGTAGGCTTTACCTGGAGTCAATACAGAAATATTACCACAGGTATGGAAAAAATAATAAGATGTTCAAAAAGAAGAGCCTTTTTGAACATCTTTACTTTATTTCAATGGAATATTCAGTTCAATATTTTTTCCAATAGGATTGAAGTAATAGTTTAAATATATTTTTGCTTTGCCATCATAATTTTCAAAGTTCTCCGTCGCATATAGGTACTGCTCATCATCTGAGTACGAGCCACCTGTATATTCTAACGGCGTGCCATCTGCTTTTACAGCACTATTTAGAAACGAATGTCGACTTCTATCATCCCATTTCTTTGCAGCAACTGATACACCTTGTTGCGTTACAGAAATATCCCAATCCAAATAATCGGGCTTCATGAGTACTTCTTTTGTGCCAAAATCAACTTCGATAAAATCCTCGCCCTTTGGAACGGCATGAACAGCTCCAATTAATATTTTGAGTGAATCTGAATCATGGAAATAGTTACTTTGTAAATTTAGTGTGAATTTGCCGTCGCGAATATTTCTACCTATAAACAAGCCATTTTTAACGCCTTCTTCTCTTCGCTCCCCATTTTCCATCTCGACCGCAATATTTTCAAGCGATAAAATTTGCATCGTATTCGCTTCATCTAATTCAAAATCGATAGCCATTCTTAATGGAGAACGACGAATTTTTGTAATCGTAAATTTTTGACCATCGACATTTACAGTACGATTCGCAGTAAAAGTTTTCTCCTTAGCGATTTCATTTTGTAGTGAAAACGGAATCGAAATTTCAATGTTCCCCTTATCTTTTTCATAAAAATGAAAAACCGCTTTAAAATCCTTTGATGTATAAGCGAAAGGCTCAGAAAAACTATAATCTACTGAAGAAGAGATGCGTGTTTGACTTGATTGATTGCTTGTAAATGAACCCCCTTTAATTTCTTCGTCCCCTTGGAACAATTGAACTCCCTCCAAGTGTAATTCCGAAATATCAAATGAGGCATCGGCGTCATAGTAAAGTACTAATCCTGAATTATCTGCAATCACGCCTTGCAATGTAAGCGATAGGCCATTTTTAGACTGCGTTACATTGATTTCTTCATAGTAGTCATTGTCCACAATATCTTTTATCCCTTTATCTCTTACAACCGCAGATACAATTGCTTGAAAGCCTGGTATTTTTGCAACATGGCTAGCAATCGTAGGAGAAACACGAATTGAAAATAAAAGGCTTAAGCAAAACAAAAAGGCTATTGCAACCGAAACAATGCGCTTCTTTGCTCTTTTTTCTCGTTGAACTTTACGAAACATATCCATCCGAACTTGTTGAAGTTTCTCCTTTGGAACGTCAATCGGTAGTTTACTCATAGCCAGTCCTCCTTTTCTCCAGCAAAGTTTCTAAGCTTCTTTAGTATGTGATGAAGCTTAGACTTTACAGTACCCTCCGGAATTTGATTTAGCTCGGCAATTTCTTTGTTTTTTAGTTGCTGAAAATATTTCATATAGACGAGTTGCTGCTCCGACAAGGATAAATGTTCCAATAACCGCTCCATATCAGAGTAGATGACCCATTCAACTTGGTGATGTTCCTGAATTGAAACGGTTGGTTGACGTTTTCGTAAATGGTCTTTACAACAATTGATTAAGACACGCACGAGCCATGTTCTGGCATATTCGTGCTGTTTAACGGTATGCATTTTTTTCAGTGCCTTGTAAACTAGGTCCTGCATCACGTCTAAAGCGTCTTGCTCATTTTTTAGATATGTAAAAGCCATGCCATATAAAATATCTTCATCCATTTCAATAAGTGAAAGTATCGCTTGATGATCCCCACGAATAGCACGCTGCACGATTTCAAATTCCATCCTTTTCGCCTCCTTCCCCCATTAGACGGAGCGATGCTTCATTTCGTTCAAAAATTTTAAAATTATTCAGGAAACCTTCTATGGATTTGCCTTTAATCTTTGCGTCAAAGATGTTCCTTTGAAGACATAAGTTTTTAATTCCTTCTTCAATTAACCTGCTCCGTTAATTGAAGAGCAACAATCTTTTAGAAAACAACTTATATCTTTTATTACTTTGAGGTTTAAGAAATAGACTTTAATGTACATTTAATAATTGATATAAGCTCCTTTTGAATTACCGCAACATTAGATTGATTAACGAATAAATTAGTTGTTGTAGTAAATAGGATCATTTCTGGTAAAAAAGAGGATAGATAGAGCGAATTTATTTAAGCTCTTCTATCCTTTTAATATATACATATAATGTGTGACATTAAATAAGAATTCACTATTTAAAACAGTTTCAGCTTATAACTTGACTGTTAATAAAAAAATAACATCGTGAGCTTTCTTTATTATTTAAAAGAACCCATTGCGCATTTCAAAGATATTGTAAAACAATCTAGCATCTCTAGCCATTTTACTCTTAGCGTTCATTTGTGGTCGTAAGCAGTTTTGGAACATTTCATCGCAATATCTTGATCTACCATATCGAGCATAACATTCGTCGTGTAATTTGCAGCATGAATCTACAGCATTGATAGGTCTACCTGGTCCTGAACATCCTGGTCCACAGTATTTATAACCAGGGTAGCAAAAACCAAATCTGCGGTGTCTGTACATTATCTATTCTCCTTTTTAAAAGAAATAATTGATACTATAAAATATGAAATATTTGCTTGTAGAAGGGGATTAAAAACTAATGTAAGTGAAAAAAGCATTAACTGATGAAACAATTCTATAAATGTAAGGTTACTGTAAGCTTTTCAAAAAACTACTGTAAGGATGGAAGGCTATGATAGTCATAGCGCAGTAAAGTATGAAAGATAAGGAGTTTTTAAGAATGAATCCATCCGTTACTCAAAAAGAAAGAATCGTTTCCTTAGATATTATTCGTGGGCTAGCGTTATTTGGCATTTTGTTTATAAATGTAGCGGCCTACCAGATGATAGTAGAGGGAGGACCGATGCCTGACTATAGTGGAATTAATGGTATTATTGATACGCTTATTGATATTTTTATTGAGAAGAAATTCTTTTCGATTTTTTCATTCCTCTTTGGTGTAGGTTTTTATATTTTTGCTTCACGTGCAGAAGCGCGTGGCGATAAGCCCAGATGGCGCTTTGCTAGACGTTTACTAGCTTTATTATTAATCGGCATTGTCCATATTTTTATTTTCTGGGGCTCAATCCTTGCTTACTATGCAGTAATAGGTTTTTTCCTCATACCTTTCTATAATGCAAAGATTTCAACAATTAGTAAATGGCTATTTGCTATTATTACTGTTCATGTCCTTTGCATTCTCGGACAACTATTTATGCCAAATCAAGAAGTCTTTTCAACGGTTTTTGGTATATTAGGAAATGATGCAATTACTATTTTTATCATGTTTTTAACTGGTTTTTTAGCAGCAAAGGCTGATTGGATTAGTCATATTAGTGAATACTCAAAACAAATAAAGTGGATACAATTTGTGACATTCCCATTCTTTGTAGGCATCTCTCTTTGGATTTGGTTTGCAGCTCAAGGGGAAGATCAAAATCTACAATTAATTATTGGTTTAGGGGTAATTCCGACAACGTATTTTTATTTAACTTGTTTATTTGTTATGTTGGAGAATAAGAGCATCGCGAAGCTTCTTCAACCAATTGGACGGGTTGGTCAAATGGCATTTACAAACTATTTGGCTCAAAGCTTTATTGGTCTAGCTATTATTTCTTTAATGGGGCTTAAAGTTGTTTCGCCTTCTGATGTAGTGATCATTGCAACCCTCACTTTTGTCATTCAAATTATTATTAGTGTTATCTGGTTCAAATTCTTTAAAATGGGGCCATTTGAAAAGGTATGGCGCTTTATGACATATGGAAGAAAAGCAATGCCAAATAAGTAAACAATTTTGTGCGAAACTCTCTGGTGGCCAATCTGCCAGGGGGTTTTTAGGTGTGCCGGGCATGTCCGTCAACTAGGTGATGAAAGTTCACTGTGGACGTTGGGATATGCGAACCACTAGCCAAGTGCAAGGGTGTCC
>NZ_JBGCCD010000019.1:0-97125 GCF_041262405.1 Lysinibacillus sp. RC79 | reverse complement strand
AAGTGTCAGCGGCAAATGTTTTCTGCGCGAAAACGAAGTGTCAGCGGCAAATGTTTTCTGCGCGAAAACGAAGTGTCAGCGGCAAATGTTTTCTGCGCGAAAACGAAGTGTCAGCGGCAAATGTTTTCTGCGCGAAAACGAAGTGTCAGCGGCAAATGTTTTCTGCGCGAAAACGAAGTGTCAGCGGCAAATGTTTTCTGCGCGAAAACGAAGTGTCAGCGGCAAATGTTTTCTGCGCGAAAACGAAGTGTCAGCGGCAAATGTTTTCTGCGCGAAAACGAAGTGTCAGCGGCAAATGTTTTCTGTGCGAAAGCGAAGTGTTAACGTAGCGGCAGCAACAACAGGTGTACAATAGCGTCACTGTTATAAATCTTTTCTGTTCGATTATGGTGAGTAGCCATAGTGATCACTTTTGAAATGAATAAAATTTATAAAAGCTCTACTCTACCGCTGATTGGAGTGGAAGGCTATTAGTGCTCCTGTCGTTTCGTTTTCGTCGCATAGCAAAGCTTCCTGCAGTGAAAGCAAGTAGCCCAGAACGGAAGCCACCCTCAAGAGCCACAACATTCATAAAAATCCCCTTGATCATTTTGTTTTTCAACATTATGAAGAGGCTGGGACAAAACTTCTCAAAACCTTTAAAAGCGCGAGAAATCAATTTTAGGAACGTTGATTTTTCGCGCATTTCTGATGTGAAATTTTTTAATTCTCCTTTAAAAATATACTTATTTCCCCGCCTCTTTAACCGTTTAACCATTATTTTTTACAATCGCCTTCTCAATCAACTCGACAATCTGATACATAATCGTCGCAAAAAAGGCGATTATGAGAAGTGACATAAGCACAAGATTAAAATTAAACACCTGAAAGCCATAAATAATTAAATAACCAAGCCCTTTTGAGGCAACTAAAAATTCACCAACTATGACACCTACCCAAGAAAGCCCTACATTTACTTTCAAAGTAGAAATAATCGTTGGAAATGAAGCGGGTAAAATAACTTCTCTAAATATTTGCCACCTGGTTGCCCCAAAAGTTTGTAATACTTTGCTGTAGTTTGGATCCACCCCTTTAAAAGCTGTATAAACTACGATGGTTGTAATAATTATTGAAATCAATGCACCCATTGCTACAATAGAAAAATAACCCGGACCAAGTGCGACTATTAAAATTGGTCCTAAAGCAACTTTCGGCATGGCGTTTAAGATAACTAAATATGGATCAAGTACTTTTGATATCATCGGTGACCACCATAATACTATTGCTATTAATGTACCTATTAGTGTTCCCGCAATAAAGCCAATAATCGTTTCCATTAAAGTAACACCAACGTGAAGTGTTAACGTACCATCACTCACTTTTTCTACTAATGTGTGCCATACATTCGTTGGTGAACTAAATATTAAACGGTCAATCCATCCGAATCTTGAAAGAAGCTCCCACCCACCGAAAAATACAAGTAAGATGATCAGCTGATATAATCGAACATAGCGCTTTTCTTTTTTTAGCAATTGCTGATACTGTTTAAATAATGTATTATCCAAGACTCTCCAGCTCCTTCCAAATAGTTTGGAATATATCTGAATATGCTGGATGCTGTCGAACATTAAAAGGTGAAAGCTCTTGTAACTCTGGAGGTATAGTAAATACTCTATGCAATGTACCTGGATTTGCAGAGAATAGAAATACCCGTTCACTCATCGCAATCGCTTCACCAATATCATGTGTCACAAGAACTGCCGTTTTTTGATAGGCCTTTAACGTTTCAACAACCAATTCCTCAAGTTTTAATTTTGACTGATAATCAAGTGCCGAAAATGGTTCATCTAGCAATAAAATTTTAGGGTCCACTGCTAAAGTTCTTGCAAGTGCAACCCGTTGACGCATGCCACCTGATAACTCTCTCGGATAGTTGTTCCCTACATGCGGTAAACCAATTTCTTGTAAAAGTGCATTTGCAGTTACTTTATGAGTTTTAGTGCTTCGCTCCATTATTTTCAGACCTATAGTGACATTTTCTTCGATAGTTTTCCAAGGAAATAAATAATCTTGCTGAAGCATGTAGCCTATGAGAGACTGATTGTGTGTTGAAATTTCCTCACCATCAATGTATACCTCGCCTTCTGTAGACGAAAATAAGCCCGCAATAATTGATAATAACGTCGTTTTCCCACATCCGCTCGGTCCTATAAAAGAAACAAACTCACCTTCACGAATATCTAAACTGATATCACGTAAAACTTCCTTTGCCTGCGTATTCGAAAAATAGCTATGGTGAATATTTTCTACTTTTAAAAATTCCATATTACTCAGCTGCCTTTTTAGCAAAGGTTGTATTCACAAGCTTTTCATAATCCACCCGTTGAGGAAGTTCACCTGCTTCCTCCATGATCGTTTGCAAGTTATCCCATTCTCCCTTATTCAAAATAGGATCTGTAGCATAGGAACCCTGTGATTTATAATGCTCTACCACAGTTTCAATTAATCCAACATCTACATTTTCAAAGTATGGCTGAATAATTTTCGCTATTTCGGCCGAACTCGCTTTTTGTACAAAATCCTGTGCTCGTTTCAATGCATTTGTAAAACCTTGAACGGTCTTCGCTTTGTCCTTTAAATAACTGCTCTTCGCCATAAACGATGTATAAGGTAATTGCCCGGATTCAGTACCAAACGACGCGACAATATAGCCCTTACCTTCTTTCTCAAGCATGCTCGCTGTTGGTTCAAATAGCTGTACATAGTCCCCTGTTCCAGAAGCAAAGGCTGTAGAAATATTAGCAAAATCAATGTTTTGAATAAGCTTTAAATCATTAGCAGGGTCAATGCCATGCTTTTTCAGGACAAACTCACCCGCCATTTGTGGCATTCCTCCTTTACGTTGCCCTAAAAATGTAGAGCCTTTTAACTGATCCCACGAAAAATTATCCATCTTTTTGCGCGCAACTAAAAATGTGCCATCTGTTTGTGTTAATTGCGCAAAGTTTTGGATTGGGTCATTGGCGCCTTGTAGCGTTACATATATAGATGTCTCTGATCCAACTAAGGCGATATCAATTCCATCAGAAAGCAACGCCGTCATTGTCTTATCGCCACCTGCAATTGTTTGTAGCTCAACGGAAAGCCCTTCATCCTTGAAGTACCCTTTTTCAAGTGCTACATACTGCGGCGCATAGAAAATTGAGCGCGTCACTTCTCCAACTTTGACTTTTTCAAGCTCCGTTTTATTACACGCTGTCAAAGAAAGGAGTAACAAAGCGACAACACTAAATAGTAAACCTTTTTTAAGCCAACGCATTCCATTTCCTCCTTGATTGATGAAATAAGCCTATCGACATTAACTTATTCACACTAGAAGATTTCGGTGCCAATCAATTTAGGTTTGAGAGACACAATCGATTGAAAATGGGTTCCGTAGCCAATCGTTTATATGTAGATGGCTTAAAACGATAAAATTTTTTACTATACCAAATAAAACAGCCTTAGCAAATTAATGCTAAGGCTGTTTTATTACTTAAAAACTCAATACAAGTTTCACGGTATAGGAGCCAAGCTACTCTCATTGATTTGCAGCTTGTTGCTCTTCTCTTTTTTCACGCCACATACGTGTTTTATATACAATCAAAATTAACGCCGCTACGATGAGACCCTCAATCATAGGTAGGAATAACGCGAAAAACGTCAACATAATACATCCCAGGAATAGGAACACATAAATGGCAATATTTTGAGATAGCTTTAACTTCTTTGCAAAGCCTAATTTATAGACAATTGCAGAAAGTACAAATACAAGAAGAAATACAACGAAGCCTGCAATGTCATAGCTCGGTAAATTTTCATATAAAAATCTTGTTATACCAGCCATTCTCTCATAAACCTTTGTTGTTTCCTCTGCATTTGTTGATGCAGCAACTTGAATAACATTTAGTTCACCCAATAAAGCGGACTTTATATCCAAGACTCCTCTTCCTTTCATGTCAGCGGAAAATTATTGTTCTGCGTTACGTAATTTTTTCGCTGCTTTCTCACGTTCGTTTTTATCTAGAATTTGTTTACGAAGGCGAATAGATTCTGGTGTGATTTCTAAGTACTCGTCATCACCTAAGTATTCAAGCGCTTCTTCTAGTGATAGAATACGTGGCTTTTTAATAACATTCGTTTGGTCTTTGTTTGCTGAACGGATGTTTGTTTTTTGTTTCATTTTTGTGATGTTTACAGTGATATCAGCGTCACGAGTATTTTCTCCAACGATCATACCTTCGTAAATATCTGTACCTGGCTCCAAGAACAGTGTACCACGGTCTTCAATTTGCATCATACCATAAGTTGTTGATTTACCAGTTTCCATTGAAACTAGTACACCTTGGTGACGGCCACCAATTCTTCCTGGTAATAATGGTTGATAGCAATCGAACGTATGGTTGATAATACCGAAACCTTTTGTCATCGACATGAATTCAGTTGTATAACCGATTAATCCACGAGCTGGTACTAAGAACGTTAAACGAACTTGACCACTACCGTTGTTCACCATATCAAGCATTTCACCTTTACGTGTACCAATTGATTCAATAATTGAACCAACATTTTCTTCAGGCACATCTATTTGAACGCGTTCGAAAGGTTCACATTTCACGCCGTCGATTTCACGCACGATTACTTGTGGTTTTGACACTTGTAATTCGAAGCCTTCACGACGCATGTTTTCGATAAGGATAGATAAGTGAAGCTCCCCACGACCTGAAACTGTCCAAGCATCTGGAGAATCAGTATCTTCAACACGTAAAGATACGTCTGTTTGTAATTGAGCACGTAAACGCTCTTCTACTTTACGAGAAGTAACCCATTTCCCTTCACGACCTGCGAATGGAGAATTGTTTACTAAGAAAGTCATCTGTAAAGTTGGCTCATCAATACGTAATGGCGTTAGCGCTTCTGGGTGCTCAACAGGGCAAACTGTTTCACCAACGTTGATGTCTTCCATACCTGAAACGGCGATTAAGTCACCAGCTTTTGCTGTCTCAACTTCTTCACGTTTTAAGCCGAAGAAACCAAAGATTTTCGTTACACGGAAGTTTTTCACTGTTCCGTCTAACTTCATAAGAGATACTTGTTGACCTACAGAAATTGTTCCGCGGAATACGCGACCAATACCGATACGTCCAACGAAGTCATTATAGTCAAGTAAAGCTACTTGGAATTGTAATGGCTCTTCTGAGTTATCAATTGGTGCTGGAATAGCTTCGATAATTTTCTTAAATAGACATTTCATATCCGCTTCTTGCTTAGATGGATCAGCGTCTAAAGAAGCTGTACCATTTACACCTGAAGCATAGACAACAGGGAAGTCTAATTGATCTTCATCTGCACCTAGTTCAATGAATAATTCAAGTACTTCATCTACTACTTCTAGTGGACGAGCTGAATCTTTGTCTACTTTATTAACAACAACGATTGGTGTTAAACGTTGTTCTAATGCTTTTTTCAACACAAAACGTGTTTGTGGCATACAACCCTCATACGCATCGACAACTAGTACAACGCCATCTACCATTTTTAAAATACGTTCTACCTCACCACCGAAGTCAGCGTGTCCAGGCGTATCAAGGATGTTGATACGAGTTCCTTCATAGTTTACTGCTGTATTTTTAGCTAAAATCGTAATACCACGTTCGCGTTCAATATCGTTAGAGTCCATTGCACGTTCTTCAACACGTTCGTTTGAACGGAATGTACCTGATTGTTTTAGTAATTGGTCGACTAAAGTAGTTTTACCATGGTCAACGTGGGCGATTATTGCGATATTGCGAAGATCTTGACGTAAGTTTGTCATTATTCCACTCCATATTCTTTTTTCGAATGTTTAACTGTGATATTATAGCACAAGAAGGATAGAAATGTCCTTATTAGAATTTTCCTCATTCTAAAAAATATATTTGATTTACAAATTTTTAATATAGGAGGCTCGGCTATGAATCGTGCAAAATTCGTAATGGCCGTTTACGCATTAGCGGCTGTTTTAGCAATGTGTTCTATCGGATATTCTGTGTCAGTTGGTAGTGGATTAGGTATAATAGCAGGCATTGTGGCTACTTGTGTCATTTTCATGACAGCCTTTAAAATGAAACGCAAACTACGTGAGCAAGGCTTACTTTAATAAGAGTTGATTGCTTAAGTAAGAAGGAGCCTGTCTAAAAAATAGACGGCTCCTTTATTATACATAAGGCACAAGATATTTTTCTAATAACTCTTTGTGTATAGAAGGATTGGCAATGATAAACGTATCCTGATGCAAGAAATCAAAACCCTCTCCATGTAAATTAGTGGTGATGGCACCAACTTCCTTAGCGATAATAGTACCTCCAGCAATATCCCATGGCGATAGTCGCATAGATACATAAGCATCTAATTTACCACTGACAACAAACGCTATTTCCATTGCGGCTGAACCATATGACCGCGTACCACGTATTTTCCGAACCATTTCAATTACTTTTTCATGGTGAATATGTCGATTTGGTGCTACCCAGTGTGCGTTTATACCAATGACCGATTCCTCCATTTTGACTGACTGCAATTTACGTAATGGTGAGTCATTGTACCATGCCCCTTCGCCTGCAATCGCATAAAATAAATCTTCACGCATGACATCAAATATGTAACCAAGCTTGCCTACTCCATTAATGAAAATACCGATAGAAATCATAAAATGACGATGTTGTTTCACAAAATTCATCGTGCCGTCGATTGGATCAATAATCCATACAACACCTTCTAACGACTCTACTTTCTCTCCCATTCCTTCTTCCCCTAAAATTTTATGGGTTGGATCGAAACTTCGTATTTTTTCGATAAAAAATAATTCTGTCTCACGGTCAATATTTGTAACAAGATCATTGGCACTTGATTTTGTCTCGATAACTAGATTGTACGAAAAGGCCTCCCGAATACGGCTCCCCGCTTCAAATATAATACTTTTCGCAAATTGATCAATTTGTTGTAAATCCATAAAAACCCACCCTTCGATTATAAGAAAAGGCCTTATACATTTAGCAATGCTTTTCAACTTTCTCACTACTTAAGGCTTGATTCCTCATGACATTTTGTTAATACGTAGCACCTAATACTTCCTTGAAAATAGTACTTCCCATTATGATATACAATCCATTTTACCCTTTATAGCAATAAAAATCACCTGCTGTCGGAATATTCAGCAAGTGATTTTTCAAATCGGTATAAAATTTTGACTACGCATAGGCGTGCAAGCTATCAAGTTCAAGCTGAATTTCAGCCAGACGTTTTTTACTTTTTTCAATTTCAAACTCATTTTTTTCATTCATTGCCGAAAAGAGCGAGGCTAATTCATAATCTAATTCTAATTGTAAAATGTGTTCATATTGCTTTTCAATGTCGACTTTACGTATAATTTTTACGATTGGTTTCATAAAAATCACTTCCTTTTTTTATTTTTTCACAGTGACTTATCAGCTTCGATAAAGTTCTTGTTATAAGATTTTTTCCCATTTTCGTTATAAAATAAACCTTATAAATCGAAAGGAGTTAATAAAAAATGCCGAAAATAAAATGGACGAATAAAGACTTCAATGTTTTTCAAATAGACGGATTAGAACAGAGAATGGATGCCTTAAATGAATGTGTACGACCGAAATTCCAAATTCTAGGGGAGGATTTCTCTTCCTTCTTTTCGAGTCATCTTGGAGAAGAATTTTTTCCACATGTTGCAAAACATGCACGTAGAACAGTAAATCCCCCGAATGACAGCTGGGTTGCCTTCGCTCCCTACAAAAGAGGTTATAAATCATTACCTCACTTTCAGATTGGTCTTTGGAGCACACATTTATTCATCGTCTTAGCTATTATTTATGAAGCTCCTCATAAAAGTGAAATAGCAGAACGTTTAATCGCCAACAGAGCAATGCTACAGCAACTTCCTGATGATTTCATTGTCTCTGGGGATCATATGTCTCCAGCAGCAATCTCCATGCAAGATGCTAAAGGAGACAAGCTAGATGAATTACTTCTTCGTTTACGTGATGTTAAAAAAGGTGAGTTTTTAGTAGGGCGACATATTCCAAAAGATCAAGCCGTCAAGCTGTCAGCTAGTCAACTTCAGCAATTAACTGAAGACACTTTTAGCCGTTTACTCCCTATTTACAACATCATTGTTGGAAAATAAAGTTTGACGGATTGTACTTCAAGCTTTGTGGCATAATAACTAAAATAATTTTCAATGACAAAACCTTGTATTTATATATTGTGGAAAATTTACGTTATTATCCCTAGCAAATGAAAATTTGTATGAAGAATATTTTTTTGGATGAGAGTTTGAGGAAATTATTATTTTTTCTCTGCTTTTCAAAATGTTTTATATTGTATATGTAGTATATGAAAAACGCTTATTTTTAACACAGAGATAGTGTAAAGCTATCAGATAAAAACAAGAACTGAAATTGTTCCGATAAAAGCTAAAATTGTTCCGATAAAGATTTTGTTCCGATAAACTATGATGAGTAGCCTGAAACGGAAATCACCCTCTTTTAAAAGCAAATTTTAAAAGTTCCACATTAGAAAAGCGCAAGAAATCAACGTTTCTAAAATTGATTTCTCGCGCTTTTTAAGGTTTTGACCAGTTTTGTCCCAGTCAATTTTTATCTACGTTGCTTCGGAGCAACTTTAATAATTGTGCCATCAGTTGCATCTTTTGTTTGTTTCACAACAGGATAACTGACATAGCCACTTGCTTCTTCAAATTCACGGAAAATTGTTTTTTCCTCGGCCTGTGAAGGAACAATTTCTTTAAAACGACGATATTTCGCCATCATCACTTCACGCTTAATGCCTTTCTCATAAGCTTGTTCAATTCCTTCAAAAAATTGGACAACATCAACAATTTCCTCAGTTGACCAATCCGTCGAAAACGGATAAGAGTATTCCATTGGACATAACCACCTTTATATTACTGCCTCCATTTTACCCGGATACTTTCTGCTTCTGCAACCATTCGAGTGATAAGCTCCTCAACTGTTGGAATATCATGAATCATTCCTGTAACTTGTCCAGCCCAGCCAAGTCCTTCATCTTTTTCGCCATCATAAATAAAACGTTTATTTGCTTTCCCGCTAATATAATCTTTTAATGCCTCATACGTAGGTGTAGTGCGCTCAATTTCTAAAATCTTTTCCGTAAATTCACTGCGCAACGCTCGTGCAGGTGCACCTATTGAGCGTTTTATAACAGTCGTATCTGCCTCGGTGCTTGCGAGTAAGGCTTCTTTATAAGCCTCAGAGGCATCAACACATTCCTTTGTCGCTATAAAACGCGTGCCCATTTCAATTCCCTCTGCTCCCAGTGCATGGGCTGCCATCCAGCCACGGCCATCACCAATCCCACCGGAGGCAATAACAGGTATTTTCACACTATCTACAACCTGTGGCACAAGTACCATTGTCCCGATATCATCGCGTCCAAGATGACCTCCACCCTCTTGCCCAACTACCATAACAGCATCTGCGCCTAGTTCTTCTGCCTTTTGAGCTTGTCTACGTGCAGCAACAAGTACTAATTTTTTTATATCCGTTCCTTCCAAAATATCAAAAATAGGTGCAGGATTCCCGCCAGTCATTGTAACGACTGGTACCTTTTCTTCCACTGCAACACGGACCATATCCTCATAGCCAGTGCCATACATACCAATTGCAAAATTTACGCCAAACGGTTTATCCGTTAATGTTCGTACTTTATGAATCTCAGCGCGCAATAAGTCAGGATCTCGTAAACTCATTGCTGTAATTTGCCCTAGCCCCCCAGCATTCGACACCGCTGCTGCTAAATCAGCATATGCTAAATAGGCTAACCCTCCTTGAATAATAGGGTATTTAATATTTAAAAGATTTGTCACACGTGTATTCCAATTCATAGTATCTCCCCTTTCCTACGATACTAATTTCTCGAAATCGTCTGAAAATCCTTTTATTTTTATTTTTTCAGTAAAGTCTTTTTTTTCATGCAATTAGGTGCTATAATTCATTTGTTTTCTTAAATATTAAAAAGTGAGGTGGTACCTGCGTTGTCACAATTAGAGACTCCATTGTTCGACGTATTACTTAAACATCGGAACAGACATCCAATTCAGTTCCATATTCCAGGCCATAAGAAAGGGCAGGGTATGGACCCTGCATTCCGAGAATTCGTCGGCGACAACGTTTTATCAATTGATTTAATTAATATTGCTCCACTAGACGATTTACATTCACCAAAAGGCGCCATTAAAGAAGCGCAAGCACTTGCTGCCAAAGCCTTTGGTGCTGATCATACATTCTTTTCCGTTCAAGGTACTAGTGGCGCCATCATGGCGATGATTCTGACCGTCGTCGGTCCAGGTGATAAGATTCTAGTACCACGGAATGTACATAAATCCATTATGTCGGCGATTGTTTTCGCTGGTGCAATCCCGATTTTTATTCATCCTGAAGTAGATAGTGAATACGGTATTTCTCATGGAATATCGCCAGAAGCTGTTGAAAAAGCTTTAAATGCTTATCCAGATACAAAAGCAGTTCTTGTCATTAATCCAACGTACTACGGCTTCTCAGCAGACTTAAAGCGTATTGTCGAAATAGTCCATAGCCGCAATATTCCGGTAGTTGTCGATGAAGCACATGGTGTACACATTAAATTCCATGATGATCTTCCTTACTCCGCAATGGAAGCCGGGGCTGATATGGCTGCAACAAGCGTACATAAGCTTGGTGGTTCTATGACTCAAACGTCTATTTTAAATGTTCGTGAAGGACTTGTTTCTGCAAAACGTGTACAAGCTATCCTGTCGATGCTAACGACGACATCGACATCTTATCCATTACTTGCTTCCCTTGACACAGCACGACGTCAGCTAGCAATCCATGGTTATGATTTAATTGGTGATGCACTTCGCTTGGCAAAGGATGCTCGTAAACGCATTAACCTAATTCCACATTTAAAATGTGCTGGTAAAGAAAAATTAAATTCATCAGCAACTTATGATATGGACCCTTTAAAGCTACTAATAAGTGTTAAAGATCTAGGTATCTCCGGTCATCAAGCTGAAGAATGGCTTCGTCATAATGCTAATATTGAAGTAGAATTGTCGGATCTATACAATATTTTATGTTTAGTGACATTAGGTGATACGAAAAAGGAAATTAATCTCCTCATCAATGCCCTTAATCGTATGTCAAAAGCATTCGATTCAGAAGCTGCTATTACTGAAACAGTGGTCAATGTACCGGGAATTCCTGCACTTGCCATGTCACCACGTGATGCATTTTATGCAGATACTGAAGTTGTTCCTCTTGCAGAAGCGGATAATTGTATTTGTGCAGAATTCGTTATGGTATATCCCCCAGGTATTCCGATTTTTATTCCCGGGGAAATAATTACTCAAGAAAATATTCGTTATATTCAAATGAATATTGAAGCTGGTTTACCTGTTCAAGGGCCTGAAGATACAACATTAAAAACCATTCGCGTCATAAAAGAACGTAAACCTATTATTTAATGGTAAAGCTACCTCAAAGAGAGGTAGCTTTTTGTTGATTAATAGTAATGAAACCAAGCAGAGATCATACCAAATATAGGAAAAATAAGCCACCAATGTCTCCACAAGAAATCCCCAACAGTTTTATGATCGGATTTATTTGAATCAGGGGCTGAGGCTTCTAGTGTATGATATTTTTCTTCCCCAGTAATAAGCTGATCTAAAGAAATTTTATATAAATCACTTAACCTTCTTAAATTATCAATATCAGGATAGCCCTTTCCTAACTCCCATTTAGAAACTGATTGTCTTGAAATATTTAAAAAACCTGCGACATCATCCTGTGTATACTTATGTTGTTCTCTTAATTCCTTTAAACGGTTTTCCAAATTCATCGAACTTCACCTCCAACTTATCGGATTTTGATCAAATAATAATGGATTATTACACTTTATTCTAGAAGTTGTTATTTGCTAATTCGCAACGCATAGTTGCTTTCATGAACTAAGCAAAAAATTCGATTTTAGAGCTTACTTCACTTACAATATAATCAATTATGCCTCGGCATAATTGCGTCCAGAATCGGCTTTGTACTT
This sequence comes from Lysinibacillus sp. RC79, assembly GCF_041262405.1. Taxonomy (NCBI): domain Bacteria; kingdom Bacillati; phylum Bacillota; class Bacilli; order Caryophanales; family Bacillaceae; genus Lysinibacillus; species Lysinibacillus sp. RC79. Next base: position 84,993 of record NZ_JBGCCD010000019.1, on the reverse strand, counting down.
GCACAAAGCCGATTCTGTGACATCCGCCGGAGGCTTTAACTTTTTTCAGCGGATGTCTGGACACCCGCTGAAAAAAGTTATGGGAGTGATGAGATGAACACATGGGATCAACGGTTTGACACAATCGAATATGTTTATGGTGAGCAACCAAATGCATTTATAGAAGACTATGTACACTACTTAAAAGATTTTCCAAACGTGGCTGCATACGCAGAAGGTGAAGGTCGAAATGCTGTATTTTTAGCTATACAGGGACATACAGTAACTGCCTTTGATTATGCCGAAAGCGGTCTTGAAAAAACTGACAAGCTCGCAGAAAAACATAATGTTACAGTTCAGATAAAGCTTACTGACTTACTGCAAGATGAACTACCAGTAGAAATGTTTGATGCTGCTATTATGGTGTTTGGACATTTTCCAGCTGAACAGCAACAAGAAGTGTTTAAGCGGATTGTAGATTCTGTAAAATCTGGCGGTCGTATTATGATGGAACTTTATTCAATTTATCAACTACCTTACGCCTCGGGTGGCCCAAAACAGCTTGATTTTTTATATGATCCATTAGATGTTCTAAAATGGTGTCAATCTTATAAAATTATCCATTTTTTCACAGGTGAACAAGTACGAAATGAAGGTATGCTCCACACAGGACTTGCTCATACCATTCAAATTATTATCGAAAAAAGTTAAAAAAACTATATACAGATTTCTGTATATAGCTTTTTTTTACAAAAATAAATAAACAAATAGTGGACATAAAAATGCGCCTATAATTGCAGTTAAGGCCATAGATAGTGAGCCTACTGATAATTCTTGTTCTCCGTATTCTCTTAATTTAACAAGTCCAACGCCATGTGAAGCACTACCTACTGCAACACCTCTACTAACGGCTGAATCAATTTTGCCGTATTTAATGACTAACGGTCCAATAATAGCGCCTACAAACCCTGCTAGCATTACGAGTACAGCTGTTAATGGTGGAATGCCACCAATTGTCTCACTCACCTGCATACCTACAGGTGTCGTTAATGATTTAGGCAAGGCCGTCAGCAGCCAGCTTTTATTGACGCCAATCCATTTCAGCATAACAAATATTGTCGCTAAGCCCGTAATCATAGCGATAAAAATACCTGACAAAATAGCATACTTATATTTCATAATGATCTCACGCTGATTATATAGAGGATACGCAAGGGCTACAACTGCTGGACCTAGCATTTTTTGAAGCCATTTTCCTCCCTCCATATAAGTAGAATATGGAATATTGAAAACTAATAATATGACTGCACTGACGATAGTTGTCGTCACCAGTGGAATCATTAAAGGATGCGGGTAACGTTGATAAAGCTTTGTAAATAACACGAACAAGACAACGGTGCCAACGACAACAATAATTTCAATCAACAGTTAATTCCCCCTCCCCTTCTTCTACAATGGCTTCTGCTTCTTTTTTAGCCAGCTCTTTTTTTTCAACCATTTGACTAAGTAATCCTGTCACATAAATAGAGATTAGCGTGCTTGCTATAACGGCTAGCATAATCAATAGGCCAGTTGTTGAAAAAAGTTCAGGGTAGTCAATCACTCCTACTGTTGCAGGAATGAAAAACAAGGTTAATACGCCAATTAAAAAGCCTGCTCCATCTTGAATGTATTCAACTTTAATTATTTTAAAATTGAGTGCTAGTGCTAATAATAGTAATCCAATTACACTTCCAGGAAGAGGTACATGTAGTAAAGCCACAATACCGACACCCATGTAATAAAAAATATAGAGTATCCCAATCTGAACAATAATACGAACAACCCTCTTTAACATCAAAGCAAAATTTTCGTTCAACATTTCGCCACATTTCACCCCCTAATACGTTTATTCTACATCTGCAGGAATTTTCTGTCTATTATAATTTTAGGAAAACAATAGAAAAAAAGGATAACTCCATAACACTTGAGCTACCCTTTTTCTATACATAAGCTAAAGAGGTTGTCTAAAAACTGATCTACATTCATTTTTTAGACACCGCTAAATATTCTTTTCTATTACTCTATAATGCATGTCCTGAACCGCCATCAATGTTTACAGAAGTTCCTGTCACATAACTAGCTGCATCTGATACTAAAAAAGTAATGACATTTGCTGCTTCTTGAGTATCCCCTACGCGACCTAGCGGGATCGCTTGACCTACCTTGCGGGAATAATTTTCCCACGATAGCTCCGGCGCTTCTTCTTTCCACTTCTTCTCTATTTGATCACTGCGAATAAGCCCAATACAAACAGAATTCACACGAATATTATCTTTACCTAAGTCTTTGCTCATAGCTTTTGTTAACGCAAGCCCTGCCGCACGACTTACAGTAGTAGGAAGTGAGCTTGCTGGTGGCGTTTTAGCCATTACCGCGGTCACATTTACAATTGCACCGCCACCAACCTTACGTAAATGAGGTACAGCATATTTTGAGCAATTAACAGCACCAAACACTTTTAAATCTAAATCAGACTGCCATAGCTCACTGCTAACCGATTCAAATGGATTAGCTGAAGCTGTACCTGCATTGTTAATAACAATATCAAGGCGACCAAAATGCTCTACTGCTCGTTCAATTAAATACTTACAATCCTTTTCCTTTGTAATATCAGTCGGTACAATTAAAACGTCCTCGCCTGTTTCGTTTTTAATACAGCCAGCAGCCACTTGGAGCTGCTTTTCACCACGAGCACAAAGTACAACCTTTGCCCCCTCTTTCACAAGCTGCATCGCTGTATAATAACCAATTCCCTTACTTGAACCTGTAATAACTGCTACTTTCCCCTTTAAGCCTAGTTCCATTGTTATCACCCCAGTTTTTTGTTCAACTTCTCTTTTTCATAAACATCGTTATCATTTTCGGACATCTAGCAGTCAATGTCAGAGATCTATTCGGCACTTCACAAGATCTATCTGACACCTTCACTAAGTCTATCCAGCGTTTAATAGATTCCCAACCGAACTATATTTTTCGAATATTCATTCGATATAATCACTTTATCAAAATTACAAGTAATATACAAAAAAACGGCTACAAAGCAAATACTTTATAGTGTTGAAAAACAAAATTGCCAAAGAAAATTACAGTGAATGTTGTGGCTCTTTAAAGGAGGGAGATTTCCGTTCCATTCTACTACCTTCCTTTTCTGCGGGCGAGCGTCCAACCACTTCCTTCGCTTCGTTATTGCTGTCGCTCTGCTTTCGCACAGAAAACATTCGTTTCTGTGTAGGGTCTCGCCTGTCTTTAAAGTTGCGTTCTATCACTAAAATTAAAGCGACATGTCAGAGAATTCATGCTATGTGATTTAGTTGATTTACGTTCCGACTGGGCGACATAATAAAGTAAAAGGTTTCGCACACAGTTTTGTGTATGAATCCTTTTTTGTTCTTTGGACGGTGGATGTCGATAAAATTCAGAAGTTGGGTGATAAAAAGTGAAAGTTAGTCGATAAAATTTAAAAGTTGAGTGATAAAACGTGAAAGTTGGGCGATAAAACTAAAAAGTTGGTATGTCATAGTGATACGTTGATTGGAGTGGAGGCTGGGCGACTCCTTGGGGATTAGCGTCACAGATGAGACCCTGCAGCGAAGCGAAGCGGCTCATCGGACGCCCCTAGGAAGCTTTCTCTGTTCGAAAGCGAAGCGTCAGCAACAAAGCGCCCAGCCGGAACGGAAATCAACCTCTCGTTGTGCCGAAATAATATGACACCTTAATTTCATTGAAACAATAATTATTCAATAAAAAAAAACGGCTACAAAGCAAATGCTTTATAGCCGTTTTCATAAACTTTATTATTTTTTAGCTACAATATGGATTGGGTTGCCAAGTAATACTTCAGCAGCTTCCATTGTAATTTCCCCTAATGTTGGGTGAGCATGAATTGTTAAAGCAATATCCTCAGCAGTCATGCCGCCTTCAATTGCTAAGCCCATTTCAGCGATCATATCTGATGCACCAGCACCTACGATTTGAGCACCGATTAATAAGCCATCTTCTTTACGAGCAACAAGCTTCACGAAACCTTCTGTTTGGTTTAATGCAAGTGCACGACCATTTGCTGCGAATGGGAATTTCGCTGCAGTGTATTCAATGCCTTCAGCTTTCGCTTCATCTTCGTTATAACCAACTGTTGCCATTTCTGGATCTGTGAAGCATACAGCAGGGATAGCTAAATAATCAACGATTGATTTTTCACCCGCGATTGCTTCAGCAGCAACTTTACCTTCGTAAGATGCTTTATGAGCAAGCTGAGGACCTGCTACAATATCACCAATTGCATAGATGTTTGGAATATTTGTACGACATTGTTTGTCAACATTGATAAGACCACGTTCACCGAATTCAATACCGATTTCAGCAAGGCCCATTTCATCTGTATTTGGACGACGACCTACAGTTACTAATACATAGTCAGCTTCAACTTTTTTCTCTTCTCCGCCAACTTCATATGTTACTACTACGCCGTTTTCTGTTTCTTCAACGCCTTTTGCAGATGCGTTTACTTCCATTTCAACGCCTTTCTTTTTAAGGCCTTTTTTCACGATTTGTGTCATTTGTTTTTCGAAACCAGCTAAGATATCTTTTCCGCCTTCGATAATTGTTACTTGTGAGCCTAGATTAGCATAAGCTGAGCCTAACTCTGTACCAATATAGCCTCCACCGATAACGACTAATTTACCTGGTACTTCTTGTAAAGAAAGTGCGCCAGTAGAATTTAGTACGCGATCAGAGAATTTGAATGTTGGAATTTCAACTGGGCGAGAACCCGTAGCGATAATTACATTGTTAAATGTGTAAGTTTGAGCAGATTCACCATTGATGATACGCACTGAATTAGCGTCAACGAAATAAGCTTCACCTTGTACAATTTCAACTTTATTACCTTTAAGTAAGCCTTCAACACCGCCAGTTAATTTTTTAACAACGCTGTCTTTAAATGCTTGTGCTTTTGAGAAGTCTAATTTCACATCAGAAGCGATGATACCCATGTCATCTGAATGTTTAGCATGCTCAAAACGGTGACCTACTGAAATTAATGCTTTTGATGGGATACAACCTACGTTTAAGCACACACCACCAAGTACATTTTTTTCAACGATTGTTACTTTTTGGCCAGTTTGAGCTGCACGAATTGCTGCTACATATCCTCCAGGACCTGAACCAATGACAAGAGTATCTGTTTCGATTGGAAAATCTCCTACTACCATTTTTGTTACGCCTCCATTAATAATAATTCTGGTTCACTTAACAAACGCTTTAAGTGATTTAAAGCATTTTGCGCAGTGGCTCCATCAATCATACGATGATCAAAGCTCAATGATAATGCTAACACAGGTGCGGCTACAATTTCACCATTTTTTATTACAGGTTTTTCTGAAATTCGACCAATACCTAAAATCGCTACTTCAGGATGATTAATTACCGGAGTAAACCATTGTCCTCCTGCAGAGCCGATATTCGTAATCGACATCGAAGCGCCCTTCATTTCATGTGGTGCAAGCTTGCCTTCACGTGCTTTAGTCGCTAATTCATTAATTTCATTTGATACTGCAAAAACAGATTTACGATCCGCGTGCTTAATAACTGGTACTAGTAAGCCTTTTTCTGTATCTGCTGCAATACCAATATTATAATAATGCTTCTGAATAATCTCTTGTGTTGCATCATCTAATGAGCGGTTAAATTCCGGGAATTCGCGTAAAGTTGAAACAAGCGCTTTAACTACGTATGGTAAGTACGTTAATTTAACACCTTTTTCAGCAGCGATATCTTTGAATTTTTTGCGATGTGCTACTAGAGCTGTTACATCGACTTCATCCATTAGTGTAACATGTGGAGCCGTTTGTTTCGAGTGAACCATCGCTTTTGCAATTGCTTTTCGAATGCCCGACATTTTCTCACGTGTTTCTGGGAATTCACCTTCAAGGACTACTGGTGCTGCTTGTGTAGTTGTTTCTTGCTGAATAGCTTCTTCATTAGCCACTGGTGCTACTTCAGCTTCCACAGCGCCTCCACCTTTTAGGAAATTCTCAATATCTTGTTTTAAAATACGACCATTTTTGCCTGTACCTTTAACTTCACGAATATTCACATCATTGTCTCGTGCAAATTTACGTACGGAAGGCATTGCAATGATACGCTTATTATCTTCTGCTACTACAACAGCTTCAATCTTTTCAGGAGTTTTCTCTGGAGCCTGCTCAGCTTCAACGGGTGCCTTTACTACTTCCTTACCGTACTCAGCTGTCGCTTGAACTTGAGCCTCTGTTTTCGCTTCAGCATGGTCATCACCTTTTAGCTTTAAATCTTCATAGCCAGGTGCATCAAAGCGGATTAAGACATCACCAACAACAGCTACTGTGCCTTCTCCTACTAAAACTTCCTCTACTTTCCCTTCAACCGGAGAAGGGATTTCTACTACTGCTTTGTCATTTTGTACTTCACAAAGAATATCATCTTCTTTTACTGTATCTCCAGCTTTAACGAACCATTTCACGATTTCCCCTTCGTGAATACCCTCGCCTATGTCTGGTAATCTAAATTCAAATGCCATGTGTACCCATCCTTTCTATATTACCGTCGTTTAGAAGCTACATTAGAATGTTAAAACTTTTTTCGCTGTTTCCATTACATCTTTATAGTTTGGTAACCAAACACCTTCAGCTTGTGGGAATGGGTACACAGTATCTGGTGCAGCCACACGAAGTACAGGTGCTTCTAAGCTTAAAATCGCGCGTTCTGTAATTTCAGCAACAACATTTGCAGCAATACCTGCTTGTTTTTGTGCCTCTTGTACAACGATTGCACGACCTGTTTTTTCAACTGACGCAATAATTGTTTCAATATCAATTGGTTGGATTGTACGTAAATCAATAACTTCTACAGAGTGGCCTTCTTTTTCTAGTTCTTCTGCAGCCTTTAAGCTTTCGTGAACCATTAAACCATAGGCAATAATTGTTAGATCTTTACCTTCACGTTTTACATCCGCTTTACCTAGTGGAATTTCGTATGCTTCCTCAGGTACCTCTTCACGGAATGAACGATATAATTTTAAATGCTCTAAGAAAATTACTGGGTTATCATTTCGAATAGATGAAATCAGTAAGCCTTTAGCATCGTACGGTGTTGATGGAACAACAACCGTTAAACCTGGCTGTGCTGTCATTAAGCTCTCTAAGCTATCAGAGTGCATTTCAGGTGTATGCACGCCACCACCAAACGGAGAACGGATTGTTACTGGTGCATTATAGACGCCACCGCTACGATAGCTCAGACGTGCTAATTGACCACTAATTGAATCCATTACTTCATAAACAAAACCGAAGAACTGTATTTCAGGAACTGGACGGAAACCTTGTAGAGAAAGTCCGATTGCTAAGCCACCAATACCTGATTCTGCTAATGGTGTATCGAATACGCGGTCAACACCAAATTCTTTTTGTAGGCCTTCAGTTGCGCGGAATACCCCACCGTTGACACCTACATCTTCCCCGAATACAAGAACGTTTTCATCATTCTTTAATTCTGTGCGAAGTGCATCTGTAATTGCTTGAATCATTGTCATTTGTGCCATAGGTTATTTCGACTCCTTCTCTTTGTAGATTTCATACTGTTCTTTTAAATTAGATGGCATTTCGCCTTTATACATGTTTTCCATTAACTGTGTTACTTTTTGTTTTGGAGCAGCATCGGCTTTTTTGATCGCTTCTTTAATTTCTTCTTTTGCACGCTCAATAACAGCCTCTTCTTTTTGCTCATCCCACAGACCTTTCGCCTCTAGATATTTACGGAAGCGTACAAGAGGGTCTTTTTGTGCCCATTCATTATCTGTATCCGATGTACGGTAACGCGTTGGGTCATCCCCTGCCATTGTATGAGGACCATAGCGATAACACATTGTTTCAATTAAAGTTGGACCTTCGCCATTAACTGCACGCTCACGTGCATCACGTGTTGCTACGTAAACTGCTAGCGCATCCATTCCATCTACTAAAATACTTGGTAAGCCTGCTGCTACACCTTTTTGAGCAATTGTTTTTGCAGCTGTTTGTAATTCACGAGGTGTTGAAATTGCATATTGGTTATTTTGTACAATGAAGATTGCTGGTGATTTAAATGCACCTGCAAAGTTAATGCCTTCATAGAAATCCCCTTGTGACGAACCACCATCACCTGTATAAGTTACTGCCACAGCCTTTTTACCACGCTTTTGAATGCCAAGAGCCACACCCGCAGCTTGAATATATTGTGCACCGATAATGATTTGAGGTGCTAATACGTTTACGCCCTCAGGAACTTGGTTCCCCGCAAAATGACCGCGTGAGAATAAGAACGCTTTATCTAAAGGTAAACCATGCCATACGATTTGTGGTACATCACGGTAACCTGGTAAAATCCAATCTTCTTTTTCTAATGCAAAGTGTGACGCAAGTTGTGAAGCTTCTTGCCCAGCCGTTGGTGCATAGAAGCCTAAGCGACCTTGACGGTTAAGAGAGATAGAACGTTGGTCTAAAATACGTGTATAAACCATACGCGTCATTAACTCAACTAGTTCCTCATTAGATAGTTTTGGGTCTGCCTCTTCATTTATAATTTCGCCTTCTTCATTCAAAATCTGAAACATTTCAAACTTATCTTCGATTTCAGTTAGCGTTTGTTTAGCATCAAAAATATTATTGTTTTTCTTGCTCATTTGTCACATCTCCCTTTCAACTGTATTAAAATAAATCACCGTTTCAACTAGTACAACTTATTCTTTGCACTCAGTATACTGAATAAAATACTGTCGGTCAATCATATATTACGCGTACAAACAAAGATTTTTTCTAAAATAACGATCTTAACAACTCTGTTTTATACTGTACCACCAATCAACAACAACTGTATTATAACAACATATTTAAAGTACATAATTATTAGGATTACCTACATGATTACCAATAGTAGAATGCCCCAGTTTCAAACAATCTAATAGCTATCAAAAAATTTTTTAAGTATATTCAAATAAGGTCTTTTTTCATGTGATTGTTTTAATTCGTGATGTATACTTATAAGTAAGGCACTACAAAGTTGAAAGGAAGATTCACATATGATTTTAATGGATGATATTATTCGCGAAGGTCATCCGACTTTACGCACAAAAGCTGAGGAGGTCAAATTCCCTTTAACTGATGAAGTAAGACAGCTTGCAGAAGACATGCTTCAATACTTAATAAACAGCCAAGATCCTGAAATTGCAGATAAATATAATTTACGTAGCGGCATTGGATTAGCTGCCAATCAAGTAAATAGCCTACATCGAATGTTTGCCCTTCATTTAACAGATGGCAATGGCGAACAATTAAGTTTTGTAGCAATCAACCCAAAAATCGTTAGCCACTCTGTAGAAAACACATACCTTGCAGCGGGTGAGGGCTGCCTTTCTGTAGATCGCAATGTTCCAGGCTATGTACCACGTCATGCTCGCGTCACAGTTAAATTTAAAACAATTGACGGTGAAGAGAAAAAAATGCGACTTAAAGGCATGCCAGCTATAGCCTTCCAACACGAATTAGATCACCTTAACGGCATTATGTTTTACGATCGCATCAATGAAAAAAGTCCATTTACGGAAATTCCAGATTCTATACCATATGAGCGCGATTAGGAACACAGAAAGAAAGCAAACCCCTGCAGTTATTGTAAACTGCGGGGTTTGCTTTCTTTTCGGCCTCGTTGTGGAATTCTATTTGTCACTTTAACTTCCCCATTATGTTTATGGCATTACTAATCCTCGTTCTAAACGTTCATTAATTTTTTCCAGCAGTGCAGGCAGCTCTTTCATCGTTTGAATCGTATAATGTGCACCTGTTTCTTTAAATATTCGTGAAGTGATAATTATCAGCGGTAAAGTTCGTCATTCCGAAAAATCTGTAACGTCTAATGATTTCCTCTTCCGCTTCGATCACCTTCATATTAATAAAGCTTTTATTTGCGCTAGTGGGATATCGATTGAAAAAGGAATTTCAGATTTCAATTTAGAAGAGGTTATTACCCGGAAACAAATAAATATTTCTCAAACTGTATATGTAGCGGCAGACTCTTCAAAATTTAACAAAGATGTCGCTATTCAAGTTTGTCCAGTAAATGGGGTAAATATGATTATCACAGATTACGCACTCCCTAAAGACACGATCAATCATTTCACGGATAAAGGTGTACAGCTGAAAATAGTAAAAACAAACATCGAAGACACTGAATAATTTACTAAATGAGTTAATTTCATAATTCTAATCCCTTTAGCATCAGGGGTTCTGAAACAATAAAAAACGGGCACCTCCCCAAATTCGGTATAATGATAGCGACGAAACTAACATACTGAATGAGGTGAATGCCCTATGACTATTGTAAAACAAATGAGCCTATTTGACATCCAAGAATTATTGGAAATGGAAAGTTCCCGTCGTTTTGATGCGATTTTTGCCACTTTCGACGTACAACCTATTTTTCAGTTATTTTTAAAAAGGACATTGCGCGGTGCCCCACGTGAACTAAACTATGGTGCGATGATCCAATCACTGATTATTCGCATTGTCGAGCGTATTCCAACGATCAAGGATTTAATCAAACGTTTGGTCAATGACCCTTTATTCCGCTTAGATTGTGGTTTTCTTGTTTCGGATGTTGTGCCTTCTGAAGCGTCTTATTCGCGTATGATCGACGTCATTAGTCAATCAGATGTCCTCGATTACATGCAAGATACATTGATTGAAACAGCCTTTATAGAAGGGTTTCTTTGTGATGAGCACCTCGCGATCGATGCCACGCATTTCGAATCACGCGATGCAGCGAAACCTTCTGAGAAAAAAGAACCTACACCTCCCAAAAAACGGGGACGGAAATCAAAAGAAGAACGCGAGGATTGGCTTACGAAACAAGCGGAAATCGAAGCCAATCAGTCGACTTATGAAAAAGAAATCAGGCATCAACTCGATACACCACTGGAGACACTGTGGCAAGATGCGCCCATCGAACCGAATTGGGGCATCAAAAAGAACAGTGACGGCAAAAATACGTTTTGGTTTGGCTTTAAAGGTCATCTCGCCGTGACAACAAAAGGGCAATATATCGTTGGACGCCTCATGACATCTGCCAATTTGTCAGATAGTAAAGCCGCGATTCCTCTTTTAAAGAAAGTAGAGAACCAATTTCCTGAACATTTCACGACCGCTATATTCGATGCAGGGTATGATTATGAACCAATTTACCGTCAACTACATAAGTATCAAATGCGTGCAGTCATTCCCTATAATGTCCGTAATGAAGGTGAATATCTTGGATTTGATGAGAATTTCAGACCGACATGTGTACGTGAACATAGCTACCGTTACGACAGCTTCGATGAAAAGTACCGCACACTAAAATTCACAAGACCAAAGGAATGTGCAACCTGTCCGTTACGTGATGATTCCCTCTGTCAGAAGGGTTTCAAAATCAAATGTGACACGGATTTACGGAAATTCACATATCCAGCACGTGGCTCTGAACTTTGGAAACAACTTTATAAGGAACGTACCGCTGTAGAACGTGTGAATGCTTATTTAAAACAATATTTTCAGTTAAACAACATCCGTCATAGAACAGGAAGAAAAGCCAAACTTCATTTCAACCTGGTGACGTTTATTAATAATGCCTGCAAGTTGGCAGTGGATCGTCTAAATGCTTTATTACAAGTACAAACTCAAGCAGCATAATTTTTAAAAACGTAAGTTTTCTTCAAAGGAGCAGTCTAAGCTCTTGGAACATATGATTTATGAAATTGATTCAAATACAAAAGCAACTAGTTGTAATCAATTCTTACAGCTAGTTGCTTTTTTTGCTTCATTAGATAATATTTAATTGACGCATGATTTTAGCAAGACCGTCCTCATCTACATGCTCGGCAATATGGGTAGCAACAGCCTTTACTCTCTCATGCCCATTCCCCATCGCTACGCCAGTCCCAACAGCCTGCAGCATTTCAATATCGTTGATACCATCCCCAAAAGCAATGGCATCATTTAATGTCAGCCCCATTTTCTTAAGGATCTTTTCAATACCAAGAGCCTTAGAGCCTCCATTTGGTAAAATATCACAAGAATAGCGATGCCAGCGTACAAACTGCACGTTTGGAAATGCTTCATGATATAAATGTTCATCTTTTTCTTCCATAAAAATAAGTGTTTGATAGACATCGTTCTGCATATAATAAGTTGAGTCTATAGTTGGATACTGGTATTTTAATGTATTTAAGCTTTCTACTACCATATCGTTATTTCCTATAGATGCAATCATTCGTTTGTCGTCTAAAAATACTACAGGTTCATTTCGCGCTTCACCAAAGGCAATGATTTTGGCTAGCTCGTCTTTCTCAACACCATTTGTATAGACAACTTCACCACGATAAACAACATATTGTCCGTTAAATGTCACATACGTATTAATATCTAACTCTTCTAGTAAGGATTGAATCATGAAAGGTCCACGTCCAGTTGCAATCGCTAGCTCGTATCCATTACGACGAGCTTCAAAAAGCGCTTCTTTCGCAGAAGCGGGTAATATTTTCTCACTATTATAAAGTGTACCATCTACATCAAAAAATAATATTTTCTTCATCTTATAGTCCCCTTCATTATGTAATATGCTGCAAAGGTTAATAACTTTACAGAGGTAATATTTTTTATTATAATGATCCTAAGGAGTGATGTGCCATGCTGAAGAAACTCAAACGGAAATTGTTGAAGCAACTTCGCGGCATACTCGGAAAAAAATCAATTGCCTAACATTTGCCCTTCATTATTTGAAGGGCTTTTCTTTATTTTAGAGTAACTGCGTGATAATATAAAGGAAATGCATTTATTTGGCTATGTGCAACTACTGTCTCATTGCTTTATTCAATTACACCTTGTTGTAATTACGTCTGGATTGTAGCATTGAGATACAAGAACTTCAAACGCCTAATTTCGTCCTTAGTATCTAGAAATTTGCTGTTTTTTCTTGTAGTACGTGCGTGGTTTAGTCAAAGGTGCAATAAAATTGTACGCAATAAAAGGAGAGCAAACTATGATTTACAAAGTTTATTATCAAGAAAATGCAAATGAAATTCCAGTTCGCGAAAATACTAAAAGTCTATACCTTGAAGCTGCTTCAGAACGCGAAGTACGTCAAAAGCTACAAGACCGAAACTACAACATCGAGTTCGTTCAACTGCTTGAAGGTAACTATTTAGTCTACGAACAAGCAAGTCCGAACTTCATCTTGGAGGAAATTTAACAAACATGAAGTTTGTTAAAAATGACCAAGCAGCTGTTTTCGCGCTCGGCGGACTGGGCGAAATCGGCAAAAACACTTACGGCGTTCAATTTCAAGATGAAATTATTTTAATTGATGCAGGTATTAAATTCCCAGAAGACGACTTACTCGGCATTGACTATGTAATTCCGGATTATACGTATTTAGTACGCAACGTCGACAAAATTAAAGGATTATTTGTTACACATGGTCATGAAGACCATATTGGTGGTATTCCCTACTTATTACGTCAAATAAATGTTCCTGTCTACGGTGGTAAGCTTGCACTTGGCTTATTACGCAATAAGTTAGACGAGCATGGCTTGCTACGTACTACAAAGCTTATCGAAATTAAAGAAGATGATGTTATTAAGTTCAGAAAAACATCTGTTAGCTTCTTTAGAACAACACATAGTATTCCAGACGCTTACGGAGTTGTTGTAAAAACACCACCTGGTAACATCGTGCATACCGGTGACTTTAAATTTGACTTTACACCTGTAGGCGAGCCAGCCAACTTAACAAAAATGGCTGAAATCGGCCGTGATGGAGTACTGTGCTTACTTTCAGATAGTACAAATGCAGAAAAGCCGAACTTCACAATGTCAGAGCGTACAGTTGGAAAAAGTATCGATGAAATTTTTCGTAAGGTTGATAGCCGTATTATTTTCGCAACTTTCGCATCCAATATTTACCGTTTACAACAAGCAACAGATGCTGCAATAAAATACGGAAGAAAAATAGCTGTCTTCGGACGTTCAATGGATAATGCCATTACACTTGGTCGTGAACTAGGCTATATTAATGCGCCAAAGGATACATTTATTGATGCCCAAAGCATTAATCGTCTTCCTGCCAATGAAGTAATGATATTATGTACAGGCTCTCAAGGTGAACCGATGGCGGCCCTTTCTCGTATTGCCAATGGTACACATCGTCAAATCCAAATCCAGCCTGGTGACACAGTTATTTTCTCTTCTTCGCCAGTACCAGGAAATACAGTAAGTGTAAACAAGATCATCAACTTACTTTTCCGTGCTGGAGCAGAAGTTATTCATGGTGCACTTAATAATATCCATACTTCTGGTCACGGTTCTCAGGAAGAACAAAAATTGATGCTGCGCTTAATGAAGCCAAAATTCTTTATGCCGATTCACGGTGAATTCCGTATGTTGAAAATGCATACTCATCTAGCAGAAGATTGTGATGTTCCACTTAAAAACACATTCGTTATGGAGAATGGTGACGTGCTAGCATTAAGTGCCAACGAAGCACATGTAGCAGGTCGTATTCCTTCAGGAGACGTTTATATTGACGGCAATGGTATTGGAGATATCGGCAATATCGTATTACGTGATCGACGCATTCTTTCTGAAGAAGGTTTAGTGATCGTTGTTGTCAGTGTGGATATGGAAAATCAAAGAATTGTTTCCGGCCCAGACATTATTTCACGAGGCTTTGTTTACATGCGTGAGTCAGGTACGATGATTAATGAAGCGCAAAAAATGTTAAATCGTCACCTGAACGAGACAATTCAAGGCAAAACGCCTCAATGGACTGAGCTAAAAAATGAAATCACTGACGTATTAGGACCATATTTATTTGAAAAAACAAAACGTCGCCCTATGATTTTACCGATTATTATGGAGGTCTAACCTCATTAAAAAAAACTACGCAAAATTGCGTAGTTTTTTTTACATTTTTTTGAAACCTCTTTGCTTTTTTTTCGTATATAGTAATGACGACTCTAAAATCATTTCAACGACAATAAGATTCGAAATGAATTAGAGTAGTACATAGTAAGATACCGTTTTAAGAAATGGCTACTTGAATGGAACATATTCCTATTATAGTGCTATTAGAAGCACTGTCATCACTTCTAATCACCTAAACTATTACATAATTGCCGCTAACACTTCAATTTTTCGTACGACCATTTTTCAATCTCAATCAATTTCGACTTGGCGTAATTGTAGCTGACGCTTCGCTTTCGCACAGAAAACATTTCGCTGAATGAAGATAAAATAGGATCACTCACCCTTTAGAGTAAGCAATCCTATCCTTATACCTAAATATTAAAGTATTTAGCTATTACATAAGCAACCCAACGATAATCTCGCTTTAAGCGTATGTTTTCAATTAAACCTTTTAAAATCGGTTTACTATAGGTTGGATTTTCAACTTGGTATTTTAATAATTCTAGAGACTCGCGTTCTATAGTGTCTTCTATGCCATCTAGATGTTGGTCGATTAAACCTAGCAAAGATTCCTGTGAAAGTTCTTCATTACAAGGTTTTGCAGTTAATTGAACGAGCTCTTCGGTTATAAAAGGAATTGTCGTATGCCGTGCAATTATTTCCGTCTTTTCAGCTAGAGATTTAGCCAATTGATCTAAATCGAGTGGTATATCAGAAAAAATAAAAAGTTCTGAATAACTTTTCATAAATCCTTTAATGCAATACATGACATCATATTTTGTTTCGTGGAGTTCGTCCTGATATAGCTGCTCCAGCATATAGATGATCGACTTAGACATCTCGACATCATAGGCAATTATTTTCTGAAACAACTCTTTTTTTGTAAGAAGTACTTTCTCATTAAAAAACACACGGGCAGATGCAGCATGGTTTTTAAATGCTTGAAAAATACTTTTGTAAAATTCAACTAATATGATATCTTTACTAAGCGAACTTCTGACTACTTGGTCAACGTCAGTAACAAACTGTTGTAGATAATATTCTACCATGGAAATTAGAAGCTCGTCTTTTGTTTTGAAAGATAAATAAAATGCACCTTTTGAAATTCCACATCTTTCTGTAATTTGTTGTACAGATGTAGCTTCAAAGCCTTGTTCTGAGAATAGCTCCAATGCTTTCTCCATAATAAGTTGCTTTTTTAACATACTTTTAATTCTCTCCTAATGTATTTCGTTGACAAATGACCGATTAGTCATTAGTATAAATAACGAAATCTAGTTAGTCAATAAAGGGTAGGTGTGAAGGTGAAAGGTTTAGTTAATTTCGTATTGAAAAACAAATTGGCAGTGTGGTTATTAACAATTATCATCACTGTCTCTGGTATTTATTCAGGTACAAGAATGAAGATGGAATCCATTCCTGATATTTCTATACCATATTTAATTGTAATGGGTGTTTATCCTGGCGCAACACCTGAACAGATCATGAATGAGCTTTCCATTCCATTTGAAAAGTCAATAGAAAGCTTAGAAGATGTAAAGGCAGTTTACTCATCATCCTCTTCAAACGTAGCACAAGTTCAAGTTGAATATGATTACGGAATTGATATGGATGCGAAAAAGCGCCAATTAGAGTCCGCTTTAGATAGTATAAAATTACCTGAAGGTGCTCAAAAGCCACAAATTATGGCAATTAGCATGAATATGATGCCTGTTGTCGGTTTATCGGTTAGTAGCTCTAAGGAAGATATTGTTGGATTAACGTCAACAGTAGAAAACATTCTACTTCCTAAAATCGAAAAAATCGATGGCGTTGCTTCAGCAACTATCAATGGTCAGCACATTAATGAAGTATCATTTAAATATGATAAAGCAAAAATGGCTGCTCTTGGCTTAACAGAGGATTCTGTCAAGCAAATGATTCAGGCAAGTGATATGTCACTATCACTTGGTTTATATCAATTTACTGTTGGTGAAGAAGCAGTTTCAGTAGACGGTAAAGTACAATCTATCGATGAGTTAAAAGACTTATTAATCCCAGTCACACCTTCAGCTACAAATCCTTCACCATTCGTGCGCTTAGGCGATATTGCAACGATTGATGTAGAAGGTAAAGTACAATCTGTATCACGTACAAATGGCAAAGATGCGATTGCGATTCAAATCGTTAAAAGTCAAGATGCAAATACGGTAAAAGTCGTAAATGCAGTGAAAGATTTAATGAAAGACGAAGAAAAATCATTAGACGGCTTAAAAGTGGATATCTCACTTGACCAAGGTAAACCGATTGAAGATTCAGTCTTCACAATGATTGAAAAAGCAGTATTCGGTGGTGCCATTGCCGTATTAATTATTTTACTATTTTTACGTGATTTCAAATCAACAATTATTTCGATTATTTCTATCCCAGTTTCAGTATTCATGGCATTACTATTATTAAACTGGATGGATATCACATTAAACATTATGACTCTCGGTGCGATAACCGTGGCGATAGGTCGTGTCATCGATGACTCCATTGTAGTTGTTGAAAATATTTATCGACGTATCCATTTAAAAGGAGAAAAACTAACAGGTCGTGCTCTTATTCGTGAAGCGACAATTGAAATGTTCAAACCAATCCTTTCTTCTACATTAGTAACTGTGGCCGTATTCGCCCCACTAATGTTTGTAGGCGGTATGGTTGGTGAATTATTCATGCCGTTTGCGTTAACAATGTCATTTGCGCTAGGTGCTTCATTAATAGTGGCGATTACAATAGTTCCAGCTTTATCTCACTTCCTATTCCGTAAAAAAATATACGGCGAGAAAAAAGAAAGTCAACATAAAGAAGTTGGTAAACTAGCTCTTTGGTATAAAGGTGTATTATTGAAAGCATTAAATCATAAAATCATTACATCAGTTATAGCGATTGTATTGCTTGTTGGTTCTCTTGCTTTAACACCACTTATTGGCTTCAGTTTCATGGGCTCACAAGAAGATAAGGTTATGTACTTAACGTATACTCCTGGTACAGGCGAGCTAATGAAAGATACAGAAGCAAATGTTGCAAAAGTAGAAAAAGAATTAATGAAACGCAAAGACGTTAATATTTTACAAGTTTCGATCAATGACCCTAAACATGTTGATCCTTCGGCAATGATGATGGGTGGCGGTGCTGGTGGTGCCTTAATGTACCTCATCTTCGATCCAGATATGAAGGACTTCCCTGAAGCACGTAATGAAGTTGAAGACTATGTCACTAACATCGGTCAATCAGGAGCATGGAAATCTCAAAACTTCTCATCAATGTCGGCGTCTTCAAATGAAGTAAGTTACACATTATATAGTGAAGATCTAGATAATCTTCGCAAAGCAGTGAAACAAGTGGAAGGTGCCTTAAAAGAAGTTGATGGTTTAGAAGACATTAAGTCTGATAATGAAGATCCATTTGTTGAACATGTCCTAAAAGTAGATCAAAAGAATGTTCTACAATACGGATTAACTACTGCTCAAATTGTAATGGCTTTAAATGAAAATACATCACCAGAAGTTTTAACTAAAGTTCAGTATGATGGTGAAGATATTGATGTTATTGTACAACATGAAGAAAAAGCTGCGGCCAAATCTATTGATGATGTATTAGCTACTAAAATCCAAACAGCTTTAGGCACAACAATGACAATCGGCGAGTTAGTAAAAGTAGAAGAAGGCACTACATTAAACAAATTATCTCGCTCAAAAGGTGAATATTTCGCAAAAGTTTCTGGTACGATTATCGGTGACGATATGTCAAAAGCAACTTCAGCGGCTGATAAAAAAATCAATAAATTAGATTTACCTAAAGGTGTAACGACTGGCGTTGGAGGTGTTGCTGCAGATATGCAAGAAACATTCACGAAGCTTGGAATTGCAATGTTAGCTGCAATTGCTATCGTTTACTTCATCCTAGTAGTAACATTCGGTGAAGGTTTAGCACCATTTGCTATCCTGTTCTCACTACCATTCGCAGTAATTGGTGCATTTGTCGGCTTGTACGTCACAAATCAAACAATTTCTGTTTCTGTTATGATGGGACTATTAATGTTAATAGGTATCGTTGTAACAAACGCCATCGTATTAGTAGACCGCATTATCCATATGGAACGTAACGGACTTGCTATGCGCGAGGCCATTTTAGAGGCTGGTGCAACTCGTTTACGTCCAATCCTAATGACTGCCATAGCAACAATCGGTGCAATGATTCCAATGGCACTTGGTAATGGTGGCAGTGGTCTAATTTCAAAAGACTTAGCAATTACCGTAATCGGTGGTTTACTATCTTCAACACTATTAACATTATTAGTTGTACCAATCGTTTATGAAATGCTATCTAAAATGTTAAAGAAAAACCGAAAAGATATTGAAGAAGATTAATAAATACTTTTAAAAAATAAGGGCTCTCCATTGTTGAGAGCCCTTTATTTTTTATAGAAAATATATGATAAGCGCGCCCCACTCACTTTGTAATAATACGCCCTATCATAAAAGGCAAGTCTTGCTATAATTAATACTAAGACGGTTTCATAATGAAGGGGGAGTTTTATGAGCGATTTAAAACAAGCAGTGCCTGTTTTAAAAACCGAAAGATTAACATTAAGGCCAATTACACTGAATGACGTAGAAGCCATGTTTCATTATGCTTCTAGTGAACATGTAGCTCGATATGTGACATGGGACGCACATAAAAGTTTAGATGAAACAAAGGATTTTATTGCATTGATTTTAACCGGTTATCAACAAGGTCAACACTTGTTTTGGGGTATTGAATATGAGCAAAAATTGATTGGCACCATTGACTTCGTTTCAATTAACGAAACACATAAATTTGCGGAGATTGGTTATGTTCTTTCAGAAGCTTATTGGAATAAAGGGTTAACGACTGAAGCGGCAAAAAAACTAATCGATTTTGGCTTTAAGGAATTAGGATTAGTGCGAATTCAAGCTCGATGCTTTGAAGAGAATATTGGATCTCAAAAAGTAATGGAGAAATCAGGGATGCTTTTTGAGGGGATTTTACGAAAAAGTATGTTTGTTAAGGGAATTCATCAAAATGTGAAAATGTATGCTATTACAGACGATAATTATTTTTAATCAGAACCACTACCATAGCTAAAAGCTTTCCGGAACCCCCTGCTCAGAGGGTGTTTTCAAAGCGCACAAAAAATGAGCCTTACTGAAAATACAGTAAGGCTCATCTTAATGTTACAATAATTTTGACATGTAATATTCATCCATGTATTCCCCATCAACATATAAGGAATGTCTCTTAGTTCCCTCAATTTCAAATCCCATTTTTTTATATAAAGCAACACCTACAGTATTATTCGCCATTACTGTTAGTTCCAAGCGATGCATGCCCTTTTCTTTCGCCCAATCGTCTAGGTGACTAAATAATGCAGTACCAATTTTTCGTCCTCTATAATCACTATGGATGCCTACGACAATATAGGCTCGATGTGAAACTCTAGATGGCATATTATTACCTTGAACAATTAAATAACCAACTACTTTCTTTTCTATTTCAGCTATAAATAAAGATGAATGGCTGTTATTGTGAATATTCTCGATAAATTTAGTAAATTGTTCAGTCTCTAACTTTCGTTCACCTGGCCCGAATAACATTAAATTAGACTCTTCCGCATTTTTTATGACAGCTATGATCTGTTCAGCATCTTCACGTATTGCCTCTCTTATTAACATTTTTATTAACTCCTTTCTTTCTTAAAATTTAGTGACATGTATCATCAAGTCTTTCGTGTTCATTTGGATTTCACCACCAATTGGAAACGTAAAGATTGGCTGTGTATGTCCAAAATCAACATCATAAATAACAGGTATTCTCTTCAAGGTTGGATGCTTATCTAAAATAAAATGCAGCTGCTCCTCTGTCATTTTAGAAGCTCTTTGAAAACGTCCTATTGCAATACCTTTAATATTGCTAGTAGATTGTAATAATGAGGTGAAGTCTCGAGCAAATATTTCTGGATTTACTAGTTCATCATCCTCCACAAATAAAATACTATTTGATAAATCAGGCATATACGGTGTCCCTTGAAGTAGATTTAACGTACATAAATTTCCTCCATATAATTGTCCACTTGCTTCTCCGTCAGAATACACCTTCCAGCTAGCTGCTCCAAAATGACGATTATGCTGATCTAAATACCATGTATCATCACTCCAAATACTTGAAGCTTTAATCGTATATGGTGTATTGTTCATCAAACATTTTTGAAAATAGGATAGTTGATAGTCTTGTGCTTGTTCCATACGAAAGCTAGAAAAATGAGGACCCGAATACGTAATAAATCCACATTTTTTTGTAATAGCTGTTGATAAAGCTGTGATATCACTGAAACCACAAAATATTTTTGGGTTATTCGCTATCATGTCGTAATCCAAATAGGGTAATACCTCATTACAGTTATAACCACCAATGACTGTTAATACAGCCTTTACATTCTCATCACGAAAGGCATCATGAATGTCAGCAACTCGATGCTCAATAGAAGATGAATGCTGAAGATCGCTTTCAAAAATATGTCGACCAAAGGAAACATTAAAGCCTAACTCTTCAAGTCTTTTCTTTGTTTGTTCAGCGCCTTCTGTTGTTATAATTGCTGCGCTACGACTAGGTGCGATAACCCGTATCTCATCACCTACTGTTAGTTTATTCGGAATACGCAAACTGCTCCCTCCCCTTATTAGTTTTAATTCTTCTATTAATCTTTCATCTAGAACTAAAATTTCCTCTATTATTACAAAGCGCTAATGGAAAATCAAATATAAAATTACAATTTTTCCATACATTTTATTTCATCGTGAAGTGAAATAAAATGTATACTATTCAAACGAGGCTAGAACAACAAAACTGGCATGAACCTTAAAAACGCGAGAAATAAATTTTAGAAACGTTGATTTCTTGCTTCCACCAGCTTTGTTTGCTGTTTATCAGCGATGGTTGTTGTTTTACCGGCGATGTTCGATGCTTTACCGGCGATGGTTGTTGTTTTACCGGCGATGTTCGATGTTTTACCGGCGATGGTTGTTGTTTTACCGGCGATGTTCGTTGTTTTACCGGCGATGTTCGATGCTTTACCGGCGATGGTTGTTGTTTTACCGGCGATGTTCGATGTTTTACCGGCGATGTTCGTTGTTTTACCGGCGATGTTCGTTGTTTTACCGGCGATGGTTGTTGTTTTACCGGCGATGTTCGATGCTTTACCGGCGATGGTTGTTGTTTTACCGGCGATGTTCGTTGTTTTACCGGCGATGGTTGTTGTTTTACCGGCGATGTTCGTTGTTTTACCGGCGATGTTCGATGCTTTACCGGCGATGTTCGTTGTTTTACCGGCGATGGTTGTTGTTTTACCGGCGATGGTTGTTGTTTATCAGCGATGTCTGGCGTTCCGGCTCTTATCATTCTTCCGACTATAAAAATCCATAAAAAAAGATGCATCGCAAAGTAATTTTGCAATGCATCTTTTTTTGTATTGGCTGTGCGACCAATGCGTTTAATTATGCTGGCAGCACAGACTCCCTAAAATCCTTAATTAGCTTCTTACTTTTCTCTATGCAAGCAACGCGAGACCATGGCTACTTATTTTCTCTTTTTACCAATTAATAGCGTCACTTGTGCCATTGTAAATGGCAATGAAGATTTTTTTCGATACGCTATATACTTTGGCTCCCAAAAATCTGCATATTTTAATTTAAAGTTTTTTAATCCTTTAAAATGGTAGAAGTGCTGCCCATGTAAAAATATTTGTGCTGCAATTTTTTCACTCAAAAAGGAATACCTAGACTGTCCTACATTTGACAATGGCGACATCCCCATATTAAAAACGCGATAGCCTTCTGCTTTTGCCCATTCAAAGAGCGACAGGAAAATGAAATCCATCGTTCCAGACGGTGCTCCCGGCTTAAAACGCATGAGATCTACTGAGAGTCTTTCGTCATTATCGTACATTGGCATGAGACTGGCAAAGCCAATAACCCCTTCTGCACCACGTAAAGCGGCAATGTTAGAAGTGCTTAAATAGTGTTCATCAAAAAAGCCAAGAGAAAAACCTTTTTCTGACCTTCCCTGCAACCATTTCGTTGATACTTCTTGCAATTCAGTCATTAATTCCTGTGAGTAAGGAGGGCTTACTACTTCAACTGTAAAATTTTCTCGTTCAAATTTATTTTTTACAGCTCGACGTCCCTTCATTCCTTTACCAGTAAGTGTAAACTTATCTAAATCTACAAAAGCTTGCTCGCCAAGCTTAAAAAAACTATACCCATGCTCATGTAAAGAAGGGAAAATTTTATTGTTAATTTCATAAAAGACTGGTGTATAACCATGCTTATCTGCCATTTCCAAAAACTCCTGAATAGCAGATGAAAAATCAGATTCATTTCCCACTGGATCTCCTAGTACAACGATTTTATCAGCAAATATTTGATAAGAAAATAAAACTGTACCTTTTTTATTCCAATGTACATATTTGTCATGTAAAAAAATCAAATGTGAATACTCCGTCCCTTTATAGGTCATCAAATGATTTTTGATGATCTCTTCTTGCTCACTTGATAAAAACTTTTCCATTTTCTTAGGTGCGCGGATAAAATAGCCTATATAAAAAATGACAATTGCTATTAGGATGCCAATTACTGCACTATAAAATAGGTCTCGGTAATCTGTAATGATGTATTCCTGTAGAACGGCTGGAATACGAATTTTGGAAGAAGGTAAGTTCACATAACCAATCAATACATACATCGCTGTAATGATTGTCACTGCAGCAAGGTCAATCAAAACGATTCCCCATGTTAACACGTAACTTTCACGGTAAAATTGTTTTTTCGAGGCAATTAACAGCCCTGCGACAATCAGTAAAAAAATAGCTTCTTCATAGTCCAAGCCTTTAAAAATTGAAAATATTGCGGAACTACTTAGCACAATAAGGCTAAGCTGATATGCCCTTTTTACTTTATATTTAATCCCCCTACATAACCCTAAGAGAATAAAGCCAGCTGCAACAGTCAGTTGATGAGAGACATGCATGATTGGCGAAGATAAAAATTCTTGAGCTATTTTTAGTCGATTTAAAATACCCGGTACCGACGCTGAGAGCAATAATACAATGCCAGAGAGAAATACCAATATCGTTAATGACATGTGGCTCAGCTTCTGAAGAATAACATTTGGCAAGTCATCCCATGATTGATTCCAACGTTTCCAATATTCTTTTACAAATAAAAGAGAAGAGACCAAAAATGGAAGCACAAAGTAGCCAATCCGGTACAAAATTAATAGAAAAAGGACCTTTTCATCAGCGATTCCTAAGCTTTGAGTCCCCCATAAAAAAACAAGGTCAAATGAGCCAACTCCACCAGGTATCATACTGACAATCCCCGCACAGGAAGCAATTAGAAATACGGGAATTAATCCGGATAATTCTATTGGTATCTTCAAAATAAAAGTTAATATCCAGATAACTAAAAAGACCGCAAGCCATTCAGTTACTGAAGTTGCCATCAATTGAAGAGAAATCTTTGGATTTATAGAACCTGCTTTTTTATTGCGAATGATGAGCATAGCAATAAAAATTGGAACATATAAGCTGACAAGAATAACTGCTATCTTTAACCATCGTACTTCTTTTAGCAATGGGAAGTCCCAAAAGAATATATACATAATCCAGGCTAACAGCGAAATCCCTGTTAAATAAAAGAGTGTTACGGAGGCAATGCTTTTTAACAAATCTTCCTTATCCTCTTTATATTTCGAATAGAAATAATTACGCAGAAATACGCCAACTAAACCACCAAAGCCAATAAGGTTTGAGAAGGTATTCACAATAAATGAATGATTCAGCAAAATACGATTGTTTATTTTGATTCCTAACATTTTCACTAAAATAACATCATAAAAAATCATCGGTGTAATAGCACAGAAGGTGATAAAAAGAATAAATAAGAGCTTCCATATCTGCAATTCATTGACTTCTTTCTGAAGCAAATGAACATCTATCCCACTTATCGTTTGTAGAATTTCATAAATTGCTATTGCTAAAAGTGCTATTGGAAATAGAATTTTCAAAAATTTAAATAGCGACTCTTTTCGAACGTTGAACATGTATTAAACCTACTCCCCATATGCTTTCTTGAAACTTTAAACGTCTGTTCATTGACAGCAGATTCTTTTTAGATGATAAAAAAATCCTCTTAAAACAATATACCATTATTGTAACGTATTCTCTGTTATATGTATCGTCATAGCAAGTTTGTCTCTCGGGTTAAAGCATATTTTATTCTCTCTTTTGAGTCTATTTTTCTCTATACCCTTTCTTCCAAGAATCTAATCCGTATATTGGTGAGAAACCAAAAAGGTTGCCCTATAAAAGATGTATTAAACAGCTTTATAAGACAACCAATTCAGAATAGAGGAGGGAGACTTCTGTACCTGTCGCTACGCTTTCGGTACAGAAAATAATTGCTGAAAGAAGTTAAATATAATATCGATGGATAGGACGTCCCACACTTCCATATTGTATATCCACCTTTAATAAATTTTGTTTTTCTAAAAAATCCAAGTAACGTCGAGCTGTTACACGAGCCGTTCCAATATACGTGGACACTTCTTCCGCTGATACGGCTTCGTTACTCTCTTGAATATAGGCAAGTACCTTGTCTAATGTTGCTCGGTTAAAACCCTTTGGTAGCTCGTCAATTATGATTGTCTCAGTGATTGGAGGAACCACTATTTGCTCAGGGATACGTTGCTGCATTAGATGATCCACATCATGCTGTGTTAGATCTTGCATACCACTTATTTTCTTTCTATAAGCTTGATAATTCTTTAAAGTTTGTTCAATTCGTTCAAACGTAAAAGGTTTCATAATATAATCATAGACGCCTAGGTGTAAAATTCGCTGCACAGTAGGCATATCATTCGCAGCAGTTACGGCAATAACATCAACTGGAATATGTTCTTCACGAATTTTTCCTAGCGTAATAATACCATCCTGCTCTGGCATAAAAATATCCATAAAGACAAGTTCAGGGTTTAATTGTTTAATCTTCTCTACCCCTTCTATCCCATTACTAGCATAGCCTATCAGTGAAAATCCTTTGATTTGCTCAATAAATTGCCTGTTCACTTCTCGTACCATCGGATCATCTTCAATTAATAACACATTTATTACATCCATCTACTCTTCCCCTAACTCAAATAAGATTAAGAAACTTGTCCCTTTCATAAATTCACTCACTACCTCAATATCGCCATTACCTTTTCTTACGATTTCATGTATTAAATGCAAGCCAATACCGCGATTCTCACTTGCCTTTGTAGAAAATCCATTTTCAAACATACGAGCTTGCACCCCTTCAGACATCCCGATTCCATTATCAGAAACAGCAATTGCTAGCACACCGTCATGCTCATCTACAGAAATCGCTACATATTTATCATCCTTTGAAAGAACATTTAGTGCTTCAAATGCATTTTCAATTAAATTTCCTAACAAGACGACAAAATCGTTGTGATCTAATAATGGTGGAAAGCGTTTAAAATGACTTTTTCGATCAATTTCTACTTGTATGCCTAATTCCTTGCCATAACTAACTTTACTTAGCAATAATCCTGAAATATTTTCATTATGGAAGCGTTCATTCAAAAACTTCGTTAAAGAAGCTTCATTTTCGGTAGTAGTTGTAACGTATTCAAGCGCTTGCTTTGTATGTCCCAATTGCAGAAGTCCTGCAATAGTATGAAGCTTATTTTTATGCTCATGTGTTTGTACACGCAGTGCTTGCACAAAAGCTTTAACACCCGTTACCTCTTCCGCAAGCTTTTTCACCGCTGTTAAATCTTTAAACATGGCAACTGCTCCGACTAATTCTCCATTCACAATAATCGGGACACGATTACTCAAAATACTATGATGATTGATGTAGAGCTCTTGATCGTATACAGGCGTTGCTGTTTCAACAATTTCAGGCAATCGTGTGTCAGGTAAAACATCATAAATCTTTTCCCCAATACAATCCTCTATCTTTCTAGTAACTCCTAATATATCAGCTGCTTTTTCATTAAAAATTGTAATATTCATTCCTTTATCGACCGCTATAATTCCTTCATGCATAGCATTGAACGTTTCTGTTCGTTCCACATACATCTTTGCAATCTCATGAGGCTCAAGCCCAAACATTTGCTTTTTAATATGTCGGCCAAGTGTATATGCCCCACAAATACTAAAAACAAGCGATATAAGAAAAGTAATAAAAATTTCATGCTCATAATTTTGCAGCATTTCTATAAAAGTTGGCAGTGAATACCCTACAACGACAATACCTACTTGTTCTTTTTTGTCATCAATGATGGGGACGAAAGCTCGAATCATTTCACCTGCTTCCCCTTGCGCCTTCGATACATAATAATGCTCACTAAAGGAAGCATTTAAATCCTGTGATTCACTACGCTTCCCTATTTCTTTACTGACTGGGTGAGATAGTTTAATACGATCCATATTCATTACAACAATATACTCTGCTTTATTAACAACACGAATTCCATCTACAATTTTATTGACATTTTTCGCCGCTTCTTTAATATTGTTATTTTTCAAATGCATACTGATTTCTGGCACATTTGATACAGTCCGCGCAACGAGCATAGCACGCTGACCAAACTCCTTTTCTTGCTCAGTTAAGAGGTTTCCAAGTACAAAAATGCCACCAAGTAAAAAGGAGAATGCAATGATTAAAAATGTCACTAACAAGATTTTGCCGTTTACAGGCATTTTTATCATTTAAAATTCCTTCCTTTCCAAATTTGCATTTCACTATTAGAAAAGCTTAATGGGCGGATTTTACTCAGGCTCAGAATGTCACTTCTATCAATGATATGCTTTTAAGATTATCTTCAAAAAAATCTTTTGACAACACTTTTAGTTGACATAAGTAGGAGAAAGTCATGAACTTAATGAACAATATTACGAAAATTGACATAAAACAAAATTTTCTATCATTAATTATTTTTGTATTATAACAATAGTAAATTATTCACAGAGCATCATAACAGCTTGAGTTATTGAAAACACTACGTTTTATTTAAAATATGGATGAATGTACTTAATGAACGATATGTTTCTTATTTTCTAAATCTCTTTTTTCTAAAAGGATTCGCTATGATAAATCTAGTGAAAACGATATCAAAGAGAAAATTTAGAAAAGAGGTAGCATACAGTGAAATTACTGAAAAATCTGACCGTTCAGGTTATAGCTGCGATCATTCTAGGGGTTATTGTTGGGGCAATCTTCCCTGAGTTTGGTGCAAGCCTTAAAATTCTGGCAGACTTATTCATTAAGCTAATTAAAATGTTAATCGCCCCTATTATCTTCTTAACAGTTGTAATTGGAATCGGTAGTATGGGAGATATGAAAAAGGTTGGAAAAATCGGAGGAAAGGCGTTACTGTATTTCGAAATCGTCTCTACCATTGCTTTAGCAATCGGTATTGCTGTTGCAATGATCGTTAGCCCTGGTACTGGATTAGATACATCAGGTGCTTCCGAAGCTGACATCTCAAAATATACAACCGCTGCTGCAGAAAGTGAGCAAGGCTTAGGTG
The DNA here is from genome assembly GCF_041262405.1 of Lysinibacillus sp. RC79. NCBI lineage: Bacteria > Bacillati > Bacillota > Bacilli > Caryophanales > Bacillaceae > Lysinibacillus > Lysinibacillus sp. RC79. The sequence continues at coordinate 56,323 of NZ_JBGCCD010000019.1, read as the reverse complement.
CTTTCATCTCTAGCATTATTCCCGAAAACGTAGTAGGTGCACTTGCAACAGGACAATTACTTCCTGTGTTATTCTCCGCAATCTTGTTCGGCTTAGCTGCTGCTTCTATTGGAGCACCTGCAAAACCTGTCATCACATTTTTTGAACAAGTGGCAGAGATTTTCTTCAAAATCGTAAGTATGGTGATGAAAATATCTCCAATAGGTGCTTTTGGTGCAATGGCCTATACGATTGGTAATTTTGGTTTGAAATCGTTAGGTAACTTAGGCCTATTAATGGTTGCGGTATATATTACAATGTTCTTGTTCGTAGTCTTTGTTTTAGGAACGATTGCAAAATTCTTCGGCTTCAACATTTTCAAATTTATTGCTTATATTAAAGACGAGATTTTCTTAGTAATTGGTACTTCATCATCTGAATCTGCCTTGCCATCTATGATGCGTAAATTAGAAAACTTTGGCTGCTCTAAACAGGTTGTTGGCTTAGTAGTACCAACTGGTTATTCCTTCAATCTTGATGGAACTTCCATCTACCTATCAATGGCTGCATTATTTATTGCACAAGCATATGGAATGGAATTGACGTGGATTCAGATTATTACACTTCTTGGGATTTTAATGATTACATCCAAAGGAGCAGCTGGTGTAACTGGTTCTGGTTTTATCACATTAGCAGCGACACTTGCTGCCTTCCCAATGATTCCAGTCGAAGGGATTGCGCTATTAATTGGTGTTGACCGCTTCATGTCTGAGGCACGTGCCGTAACAAATTTAATTGGTAACGGTGTAGCTTGTGTAGTCGTATCAAAATCTGAAAAAGAGTTTGATGTAGAAATGCAAGAACGTGCACTTCAAGGAAAAACTACTATTGTATCCTAGCGCTTTAGCCTAGACGAAAACTATGCCCTTGATTATCCATTAATTGCTTTAACAAGAAAGGGTAGTGATGACAGCTAGTTGCTGTTTCACTACCCCTTTTATTTAACATATTGTTCAAGCAAACGTTGCGTATTTGTTGATTGCTCAAGTGCTTTTTTCTCTTTTACCCAATAGATCAAATATTGCTGATCTCCAACATTAAAAACCATCTGCTGTAATTCCTCATTTAGCTCAGAGCTAATAGCGACCTTTAAAATATCCACCTCATATAAAGGCTCTCCTTTTATTTCGTAGACAATATGATAGAGTGGTTTTTCTTCAAATATAGATCGCTCTTTTTTGCTTAGTTTCTTAACATGGCTTAGAGGATAGTTTTCATTATAGGCAGTTGCATCCTGACCTGTTACTCTAAATAAAGATTGCTTTCCTTTAAATAGCTCGATTGCATCAATTTCTGCTGCGTGATCTAAAACGTGAGAAATAGCCTCTTCCTCATTTTTGTCGCGAGATTGCAATGTAAAAGCGCCGATAAGAATAATTGCAGCAAATATAACTAGTTTCCATCTTCGTTTATTCATTTTCATTACCCATTCAATGCCTTTTTGACAAAGCGGTTAATATCTACATCCGCCCCAATGACAAGCATAATATCTCCTAGCAAAATCTTATCACTCGCCTGTGGAGACACAATGATATCTGCACCACGCTTAAGACCTACAATATTAATTCCGTACTTTGCACGAATATCTAAATCCATAATGGAGTAACCTGCAATCGCATCATTGGCCTTAAGCTCCATAATTGAATGTTCATCCGAAAGCTCCAAATAATCAAGCACTGTATTAGACAGCATATTATTGGCAATACGTATCCCCATATCACGCTCAGGATGCACGACAAAATCTGCACCAATTTTACGCAGAACTTTTTCATGGTAATCATTCTGTGCCTTTACAGTAATCTGCTGAACGCCTATTTCTTTTAAAATAATAGTCGTCAAAATACTAGCTTGAATATCTTCACCAATCGCTACGATAACATGCTCAAAATTACGAATACCTAATGAAATTAATACCGACTCATCCGTCGAATCTGCGATAACGGCCTGTGTGGCAATGGAAGCAAACTCGTCCACCCGCTCTGAGGAATGATCTATCGCCATAACTTGTGCGCCTTGACTCATTAGTTCGCGGCAGATGCTTCCTCCAAAACGTCCAAGTCCAATGACAGCAAACTCTTTTTTCATCATTAAAAATCCCTCCGAAAACTACTATACCATTATTGTAACGTATTCTCTGCTATATGTATCGTCAAAACAAGAGACTATTCGTCAATAAAAGACATCTCTTAGATATTCTTTGTAGGAATCCTCTGATCATATTCAGGAACACTCGGTTTTCTTCTATGTTTAGGGTACTTCTTAGGACGCTTGGCTTGGGGCTTTTTCGCTCGGATCATGTCTTAATTTGATCAGGTTGCTTCCTTTTTTGCTCGGGTCACCTCTTGATTTGATCGGGTTACTCCCTTTTTTGCTCGGGTCACGCCTTGATTTGATCAGGTTACTCCTTTTTTTGCTCGGGTCGGATTATGAACGTTCCGCCCGATTTTTCCGCTCAGGTAACTAGGATACCTCTCCGATTCCCCTCCCGTCTTTTTTCCATAAAAAAAGACGAGGAATAAAATATCCTCGCCTCTTAATCTGCAATTTTATGCGTTGCGCATTTCATCTAAAACACGATTCACACGTTTTTCTAGCATTTTCATACCGCTACCACCAGCTTGCATGTGACGAAGCTGACCATCTTTATCGAACACAAAATACGCAGGTACGTATTGGTTTTCAAATGCATCTGTTAGCTTTAATTCGCTATCCACAAAGATTGGTTGCACAATGTCATGTTCTGCTGCTACCGATTTGATTGTTTCTAAATTTGTATCTTCCTCAGAACGTGGCATATGCACTGCAATAACGTTTAACTCATCTTTGTATTGATCACGGAAATTGTTCACATCCGGCATTGCTTCTTTACATAAATGACAACTAACTGACCAGAAGTGGATTAACGTTGGTTTTTCGCCTACTAATTCCGCTTTTGTTACTTCACCATTTAACCAAGTCGTTGCGCCTACAAGTTCAGGCATTTGTTCACGAAGTTTCATAAAACATTCTCCTTTTTCCTTTTTCTATATCAAGTTTAAAAAAATCCCCACAAACTTACTGTGGGGACTCTTTATTTTTTGAATGATCCAATTACGCTAAGCTTTGAATTCAGTTCAAAGCCCGACATAAAACTCTAAATTAAAGAGTTGCTTGACCTGGGCGCCAGTTTGCTGGGCAAAGACCACCAGTTTGTAAAGCTTGAAGTACACGTAAAGTTTCATCTACATCACGGCCGATGTTGTTATCGAATACTGTTTGGTATTTTAATTCGCCTTCTGGGTTGATGATGAATAAGCCGCGTAGTGCGATACCTTCTTCTTCAATTAATACACCATATTCTTTTGAAATTTCGTGATTTGTATCTGCTGCTAATGGATATTTTAACTCACCAAGACCATTTTTAGTGCGGTCAGTGTTAATCCAAGCTAAGTGAGTGTGGATTGTATCAGTAGAAACACCGATTACTTCTGCATCTAAGTCTTCGAACTCATCGTAACGATCGCTCATTGCAGTGATTTCTGTTGGACATACGAAAGTGAAGTCCATTGGATAGAAGAAAAGAACTGTCCATTTGTCTTGTGCTTTAATGTCTTCTAATGATACTTTACCAAATGATTTGTCTGGAAGTACTGCTTCCATTGTAAAGTCAGGTGCTTGTTTACCTACCATGCGTTCTGCCATTATAAATCCCTCCGATTAAATATGTAGTGTATATATTCCATTCGCACCAGCGAACTCGTCTTCTACGATAACAGAGTAATCGTAGTTTTTCAAACAAGTAAACTTCACAAAAGTGCGCATTTTAAATTGTCTGACAAATTTCCGTCAAATCCCCAAATGGAATAGCTGCTACAGCATATTTATTAGCTATTTTTAACAATTTTATTCTTATTTAAACGAAATTTTTCTATGCGATATTTATGTATAATTTCTAAAAATTTCATCTACTTTTTTTTCATAAAAAACGATTGCAAATTCTTTATTATTATGTATAATTGTAATGGTTTTAGTAAACTAAAAGTTTCGTTAAAGTAAACTTCGTATTTCAAAAGTTTATGATTGCTAAACTTCTTCTAGGAGGGAAAAGATGCAAATAGGAGCAAAAATCAAAGCGCTTCGTTTAAAAAAAGGTCTTACCCAAGAGGAGCTTGGAGAACGTACAGATTTAAGTAAAGGGTATATCTCTCAATTAGAACGTGATCTTAATTCACCTTCCATTGAATCTTTATTTTCAATATTAGAAGTATTAGGGTCAACACCTAAGGAATTTTTCGATGATGAATCACCTGAACAAAAGGTTGTATATACAGAGGAAGATCAATCCACTTATACAGATGAAGAAAAAAAATATGAAATTCAGTGGCTTATTCCTACATCAAACGAAAAAGAGATGGAGCCTATTTTCTTAACACTTGCTGATGAGGGGGAATTCAAACAGTTTGAGCCCTCACTCTCGGAAACATTTATTTATGTTGTCGAAGGGCGTATTCGTCTCGTTTTAGGAGATGAGCAGTACATAGCGAGTAAAGGCAATGCTCTCTATTTTGACGCGACAGATCATCATCAAATTTTTAATGCACATGCTGATGAAACAAAAATTTTACTTGTCGCAACGGATTCATATTTATAGCTTAAGGAGGCACATCTATGACAACGAATTCGATTATCCGCTTTGAAAACGTTTCAAAGTCCTATAATGACGGCACGGTCGTCTTAAAAAACATTAACTTGGAGTTAGAAAAGGGAAAATTCTATACACTGCTAGGTCCTTCTGGTTGTGGTAAAACAACTATTTTACGTATGATTGCTGGATTCACAGAACCGACTTCAGGAAATATCTATTTTCATGATAAAAAAATCAACTCAGTGCCAGCAAATGAACGCCAAGTAAATACTGTTTTTCAGGATTATGCGTTATTTCCTCATTTAAATGTCTTTGAAAACGTCGCATTTGGACTTCGCATAAAAAAACTCCCTGAAAGTGAAATTAAAAACCGTGTTGCTGAAGCATTAAAATTCGTTAACTTATCCGGCTATAGCAATCGTGAAATTTCTGAAATGTCTGGTGGTCAACGCCAACGTGTAGCTATTGCTCGTGCGATTGTGAACGATCCTGAAGTAATTTTACTGGATGAGCCTCTTTCTGCTTTAGATTTAAAGCTACGTACAGAGATGCAATATGAGCTACGAGAATTACAACAACGACTTGGGAAAACATTTGTCTTTGTCACACACGATCAAGAAGAAGCACTTGCGATGAGTGATGAAATATTTGTTTTAAGTGAAGGTGAAATTCAACAATCTGGAACACCGGTAGATATTTATGATGAACCAATTAACCGCTTCGTTGCGGATTTTATTGGTGAATCAAATATTGTTCCTGGCGTAATGATTGAAGATTTCAAAGTAGAATTTGCTGGTAAAGTTTTTGAATGTGTTGACCAAGGTATGAGACCAAACGAAAAAATTGATATTGTCATTCGACCAGAGGATTTAGAAATGACAACAATCGATAAAGGCAAACTTGTCGTGAAAGTTGATACTCAATTGTTCCGCGGGGTGCATTATGAATTATCCACGTACGACAAAGATGGTAATGAATGGCTTGTGCATTCATTGAAAAAAGCTGAGGTAGGGACAGAAATTGGCTTAGACTTTGATCCAGAAGCAATTCATGTAATGCGCTTAAATGAAACAGAAGAAGAATTCGATAAACGTTTAGAGGCGTACGGGGACGACGAAGATGCAAACTAAGACTTCTAAATCAGCCTTATTTCCTTATGTTTTATGGATTGCACTTTTTGTTATCGCGCCGATTGCACTCGTTGTTTACTATTCCCTACTAGATATACATGGCAATTTCACGTTCGATAACTATAAAGCATTCTTTACTTCTGTCTATTTAAAAATGACATTAAGTTCATTCTGGTATGCGTTTTTAATTACGTTCTTTACGTTACTTGTTTCGTATCCAACAGCCTATTTTTTAACGAAGACGAAACATAAACAGCTTTGGCTTTTACTAATTATTATTCCTTCTTGGATTAATCTTTTGTTAAAAACATATGCCTTTATCGGGATTTTCGGCTTATACGGTCCATTAAATGCATTTATCGAAGTATTTGGTTTTGATCCGAAGCAAATGCTATTTACTGACATTAGCTTTGTGTTCGTTTCCGTTTATATTTTTATTCCATTTATGATTTTACCGATTTTCAACTCATTGGATCGTTTAAATCCGGCTCTTATTTATGCAGCACGTGATTTAGGGGCATCTGCCTTTACTACATTCCGTCGCGTTATATTGCCTTTAACAATGGACGGTGTTAAATCAGGTATTCAAGTTGTATTTATTCCTGCATTATCACTCTTCATGATCACTCGTTTAATTGCAGGAAACCGTGTTATTACACTTGGTACAGCTATTGAACAACAATTCCTTGTAACTCAAAACTGGGGAATGGGTTCAACAATTGCTGTGTTCTTAATTTTATTTATGGTCATCGTTATGTTAATTACAGGACAGAAAAAGGATAAAGGAGGTCGCGTACGATGAAAAAACTATCTGCTACAGCAAGAGTGTATTTAGCGATTGTTTTTATCGTTTTGTATGCACCTATCTTCTATTTAGTCTTCTATTCGTTCAATAGTGGCGGATCGATGAATAATTTTGAGTCCTTTACGTTAGAACATTATAAAGCCGTGTTTGAGGATTCACGTCTACTCGTAATTCTAATTAACACAGTGATTGTGGCATTACTATCTGCATTGATTTCTACAATCATCGGGACACTAGGAGCTATTGGTATTGTCACTGTAAAAGATTCAAAAATGCGCAATACATTACTTTCTTTAAACAATGTGTTAATTGTTAGCCCGGATGTCATTATTGGTGCAAGCTTTTTAATTTTATTCACAATGATTGGTATTAAATTAGGCTTTACTTCTGTGTTAATAGCACATGTAGCGTTCAGTGTCCCAATTGTTGTACTAATGGTTTTACCGAAACTATTAGAAATGAATAAATCATTAATCGATGCTGCATTAGATTTAGGGGCAACGAAAAAAGATGTCATGATGCGTGTTATTTTACCGTATATTCAACCTGGTATTTTTGCAGGATTCTTCCTTGCCTTAACGTATTCTCTAGATGATTTTGCTGTAACGTTTTTCGTGACAGGTAACGGCTTCAGTACTTTATCTGTTGAAATTTACTCGATGGCACGTGCCGGAATTTCCTTAACGGTTAACGCTATTTCTGGTTTAGTATTCTTTGTAACGGTTATCGTCGTAGTTGGCTATTACTTCATTACAAGCCGCGCTAGTAAAAAAACGGGGGGAACTCAATGAAGCAATTAATTCAAGCAACAGTCGCAATCCTTGTCGTTTCCGCCCTTTTGTTCTATGCTGCTGACGCCCTAAGTGCCGGCGGTGGGAAAAGTGGTAAAGATACGTTAACAATCTTTAACTGGGGAGAATATATTGACCCAGATTTGCTGAAGCAGTTTGAAAAAGAAACAGGCATTCACGTCATCTATGAAACGTTTGATTCAAATGAAGCAATGATGACAAAAATTCAACAAGGTGGTACAGCTTACGATATCGCAGTACCTTCTGAATATATGATTGAAAAAATGAAGGAAGAAAACTTACTTATTCCTTTAGATAAAACGAAAATCCCTAATTTTAAAAATATCGATCCTTATTTTTTAGATTTACCATTTGATGACGACAATAAATATTCTGTTCCATATTTCTGGGGAACAGTCGGCATTGTCTATAATCCAAAGCTCGTTGGAAATTTAGACTTCTCATCTTGGAAGGACTTATGGGACCCTTCGTTAAAACGTAAAGTCTTTTTAGTAGATGGTGCACGTGAGGTGATTGGTATGGGCTTAAACAGCCTTGGCTACTCACTCAACTCTTTAAATAACAAGGAGCTACGTAAAGCTACTGATAAACTAATCACATTGGCGCCAAATGTTAAAGCCATTATCGGGGATGAAATTACACCGCTGATGGTTAATAATGAAGCTGCTGTGGCACTCACTTGGTCTGGTCAAGCAGCTGACATGTTGTCAGAAAATGAAGAATTAGACTTTGCTGTACCAAAAGAAGGCTCAAATTTATGGTTTGACAATATGGTTATCCCAAAAACATCAAAAAATATAGATGGTGCACATGCCTTCATTAATTTTATGCTGAAAGCTAAATCAGGGGCTAAAAATGCTGATTATGTAGGCTATTCTACCCCTAATATTGCAGCGATGAAATTAATGGATAAAGAAGTTGTATCTGATAAGCGCTTCTATCCTTCTGAAGAACAACGTAAAACATTAGAAGTTTATAAAAATCTAGGTCCTGATTACTTAGGCAAATACAATGAGCTGTTTTTAGAATTTAAAATGAGTATTCGATAAACCATTTTAACCCACTTATAGCTGTTCTCACGTTACAAACGTTGAGAACAGCTTTTTTCGTTTAGCTGGAGATACACTTCTGTGAAAAAACTAGCTGGCCGTATTTGTGTTAATAAAAGAATCCCCATGAATTTACTTGTAAATCTCAGACTTATAGTCAATAGCAAACGTACAAGCCTTGTGGTAGACTGTAGTATATTTGATTAAAGAAAGGGGTATTCGATGACCCAGCAGAAGTCTAACAAGGCGGCTTTGTATATTTTAATGTTTAATATGTTTATCGCAATGGGGAGTATCGGAATTATTATTCCTGTCATGCCTGAGTATTTAAAACTATTTGGTGCTGCAGGACAAGTACTTGGTATGTTGATTGCAACGTTCGCCTTTGCACAATTCGTATTTTCTCCAATCGCTGGGAATCTTTCGGATCAATACGGTCGAAAAAATCTCATTATTTTTGGTCTTATCGTAACAGGACTTGCACAAATTGGTTTCGGGCTTTCTACAGATGTATGGATGCTCTTCTTGGCACGCTTTTTAGGTGGTCTTGGTTCTGCATTTGTGGCTCCTCCTATAATGGCTTTTGTGGCAGATGTCACAACGTATGAGGAACGAGGAAAAGGTATGGGTATGCTAGGGGCAGCAATGTCCTTGGGTTTTATGATCGGACCAGGTATCGGTGGATTCCTCTCAAAAGTTAGTTTGCATTTTCCATTTTATACTGCTGGATGTGCAGCTATCTTAGCAGCTATTTTATCGTTCTTTTTATTACCTGCTACAAAACCGAACACCGCGAAAAAGGCGCAGAAGCAGGATAATCTTGTAAAGCAGATGGCCCGTTCAGTCCGAATGCCTTATTTTGTCATGCTAATTATCATGCTTGTATTCTCTTTCGGAATTGCTAACTTCCAAACAACACTATCATTATTTGTTACAGAGAAGTTTAATTACACACCTACTGATATCGCCATTATATTAGTTATGGGCGGCGCTTTTGGTGTTGTTGTACAAATATTTGTTATTACACCGCTGTTTAATCGCTTCGGCGAAATGAAAGTAGTGTTAGTCAATTTATTTATTGCAGCCGTTTCGATTTTCTTAATATTATTCGCATCTGGTTTTGCACTTATTTTAATTGTAGCGACAATCTTCTCTACAGCTACGACATTGATTCGTCCAGCTGTCAACACATTGATTTCAAAGCTTGCTGAGAATGAACAAGGCTATGCAGCTGGTCTGAACAATGCTTATATGAGTCTTGGTAATATGATTGGTCCAGCTTTAGCAGGTATATTATTCGATTGGAATATGAACAGTCCTTATATTTTCGGGTCTATTATTTTAATGGCTTGTTTCTTCCTTGCCCTTATTTGGACAATGAAAAAAGCACCACACCTTATGCATCCTGATACAAAATAGTCTGAAAAGTTATTGACTATTTTGAGTAGTATGCTACATTATTATGTGAAAAACCAACAATTTAATCCTTTTACCACTAGGGGAGTCTTTAAAAGGCTGAGACGTATATTATCATATACGGACCCTTTGAACCTGATCTAGTTCACACTAGCGGAGGGAAGTGGCGACACTTGCTTTTTGTTATGTAAATGCAGGGCCGCTTCCTATTGTTTTTAGGAAGCGGCTTTTTCACGCTCTAGCTGCAGTATTCCCATGTTTAGCGGCGTTTCTCACGCTTTTTGCGGCGGAAATTCCATGTCTACCGGCGATAACTATAAAAATTCATATTTCTAAGGAGTGGAAATTATGTCAATTCGAAAACTAACAATCATGGCCTTATTAGTAGCAATTGCCGTAGCAGGTTCTACCTTTATTTCAATACCAACGGGAATTGCACGTGCCTATCCTGTACAACATGCTATTAATGTTATTAGCGCTATCATTCTTGGACCAGTGCCTACTGTTATGGTCGCCTTTGTCACAGCCATTATTCGTATTTTAACAGGCACAGGCTCACTATTAGCTATACCTGGCAGTGTTATTGGCGCTTTGTGTGCAGCTCTTGCCTATAAATACAGCGGCAAGCAATGGCTTGCAGGTGTCGGTGAAATGTTTGGGACAGGTATTATTGCCTCACTCATTGCAGTACCTTACGCACATTTATTAATGGGGACATCCGTTGCTGCTTTATTTTTCATGCCGGCTTTTTTAACCTCAAGTACTATTGGTGCTGTCTTAGGCATTGTCATTGCTAGCAATTTGCGTAAAACAGTATTTGTAACTAACCTTAACACTTGGCTTAAATAATGATTAATAGCAATTTAACATTACTTTCTTAATGACAATTAATTAAGAAAGTAGCGTTTTTTGTTCCTACCAAATTCACCCATACTTCAATGGTAATCCCATTTCATGAGCAATTGATAAAAAGTCTTTTTTGCTTATTTCAAAATGACCGAATCTGAATTTATAGCCATATTTCGATTTGTCTTCTACAAATTCTAAATAATCTAAGATCCTTTTTATTGGTACTGCTTTTGCATCTTTATAAAAGTCTATATCTCTTCGAAAAGGAATAAAATTTGCTGCCATTTGGAACTCGTATATTCGCTCGTCTTTTACTCTTCCAATTGCAGTAAACGCTCTTACAGGTTCATTACCATCTAGACTTTTTTTAGGAGAATAATATATAATCCAGTCTCCTTTTCTCATTCGTTTCAAAGGTCTTTCTTTGCCGTGGCATAGCTGACTGAATCCTCCCTCAACCCCTTTTTGCACATGATTGAGAGATGCCACGCCAATCCAATATTTCGTGTCCTTTTCAGTCATAGGAAGAGCTCTCCTTTTATTTTGGGATCATCGTAAACGATTTTATTTTTTCATTTTCAAGAATCAACTTTTCCTCCAAAATCACTGGGTTTGGCAAACCATCCCAAGTAGTTGAAACTGTAGCAATACATTCTGTATCATCACCTTCAATATTTTGGATAGTTAACTTAAACCCTTTCGGCATAGGTGAAGTGTAAAATTTCTGTATCTCTTTTCTTCCTTTTAAAATTTCACCTTTAAAATTTTTCAATTCCCCATGATCTGCATACATATCAGATAAATCTTGACCCTCTTCTTGTGCTCTTTTTAAATACTCCTTCATAACCTCTACTGCTTTCATATGTCATCACTCTTTCATTTTTATTGATAAGGTTTTAAACCCTATTCACGATTTTCATATACTTTTGTCAATATGCTTTTCAATTGCTCTTTTTCTTCCAATGAAAGTACGTTCAAAACATCATTCTCAGAAATTGAAAGGGTCTTCAATAATTCTTCTGCCAAATTTTCACCCTGTTCCGTAAGGCATATTAGATTCTCTCTTCTATTTTCTGGATTTTTCTCCCTATAAACATAATTTCTTTCTTCTAGACCATCGATAAAAAAGCGGACACTATTTTTATCCAACTTTAAAATTTGCCCTATTTGAATTTGACTAAGTTTTTTTTCTTTTACAGCAATCATGATCCCGACTTCTCTGGATTTCATTTGAAATTTTTCGCTAATATATTTCTCGAGATTTTCCTCTAAAGCCTCTGCTAGCTTAAAACTTAGAAAACCAAATGAATTCATTATAGTGGTCATTTTAACTTCTCCTCCAAACCGTTTAACATAATAATATAAAAAAATGATAGTAATATTTTATTACTATCATCGATTATTACATTTATATCTATTTGTTTGCAAGATTAATTTTGCTTTTCATAAAAAATTCACTAATTTCACAAAAAACGATGACTCATTACTATAAAGCAATGAACCATCGTTTTATCTGTTAGGATCGTTTTTTCATGCCCTTTAATAGCTGGGCAACATTTGTGTCCTCTGCCTGTATTTGTTTTTCCTCTACAAGCTGTTCTTTTTTCTTTGGTCTTGTTAGGAAACTCCAACCAAAGCGTCGAATGGTAATATCAATGAAGAATAGTAGCATTCCTGCTAATAAGAGCCATGTTGCAATATTTTGGCGTTCCGCACCTTTTTTAGTAAATTCACGGAATACTTCGCTCGGTTCTTTTAAAACGGAGCCGCCTGTTTGCTTTGTTAGTTCTTCGCCCAGCTTATCATTTACTGGGCGTAATTCATACTCAGCACTATAAGGTACACTTAAGCCTGCCTGGTAAATAGCTTGTTGTTCATCGGCAATGCGGAAGAAGATGAGTCCTGGTTCTGCTTGCACGACGGCTCGAACTTGTGATGCTGAAATTGTTTCAAGCTGTGTTTCAAGTTCTTCACCCGCTTCATTGACAGCAACAATATCTAAGAACGCCGCTTCATTTGTTGGGTCAGTGATGACAAATGAGCCGTCTGATTCTAGACGTACATCGTAGGCAACATCATTATAGCTAGGTAGCATTTTTGAAATAAGCGTTTGCCAAAATGTGCCCCAATTTTGCCATCTTGCCCAGTCTCCTGTCCATTTTCCTGTCGAATCAGAAGTAAAGGCGAATGTTTTGCCAAGGCCATATTGCCACTCTGCTAGTACTGGATCTTCCTTTCCACTTTCTGCAATAACAGTAGCTCCCTGCTTTGCTGTCGTACCGATATAAGCGTTCATTTTAGGTACACCATTTGCAAATAACGTATTCCAGCCAGATGCATTATATATAGTTGGATAGAATGGGTTGTCCTCAATATATGTGCGTGAAATCATGGCAGTTTCACGAGATAAAATAGAGGGAATTGTCTGCTCATCAATAACATCGTAGAAACGCCCACTGCCCATCTCACTGAGCGCTTCAAGTAAATTGGCATCTGCATCCTGACCAATTGCAACTGTTGAAAGAGTAATGCCGTTCTCTTTTCCTTGTGCAATTAAGTCTTCGTAGTTACCTGGCTGTGACTGACCATCAGTTAAAAGAATAATATGCTTACGCTGTAGCTTTAAAGCAGCTAGATTTTCATATGCTTTAGCAAGCGATCCATATATTTCGGTACCACCACCCGGCGTTACAGATAAAATTGTATCTACAGCTTCTTCCTTATTGCTAATTAGTCCTGTCTCAATAATTTCCCAAGGTCGATCATCAAAGGCAATAAACCCGAGCGTATCCTCATCTCGTAGCATTTCAACTGAACGAGCGGCTGCCTCCTTAGCGAGCTCTAGCTTAGCTCCAGACATACTTCCAGAACGGTCAAGGACAATAACAAGCCCTAATGACGGTAATTGTTCCTTACCTTTAATCTCCATTTCAACAGGTAGTAAAGTTTCGATTGGTGTTTTAAAATAGCCTCCTAAGCCAAAGCTATTTTCGCCACCGACCATTGTAAAACCGACACCAAAATTTTTCACTGCCTGCTCAATGACATTCATTTTTGCCTCGCCTACTAAATGCCCTGGCACATTATCAAAAATGATGGCATTGTATTGTAAATAACTAGAAAGTTCATTTGGTAGACTTTTAGCATCTACAACATCATAGGAAATTGATTGTTTGCCAAGCGCTGCTGCAATTGGTGATGCCATATTATAGCCATTAACAATTAGTAAATGTGGTTCACTTTGCACCATCGTGACGCTTGTTAATTTATTATTTTCAAAAATTGCATCCTGTTCAACCTGCACGAGTGCCTCATATTTTACAAGTCCTTCAGCCGTTGCTGAATGTTTATATGTAAAAATATTTGACCCTTCTGCAAGCTCCACTGCCTCACGATGAATAAGCTTATCGTTTTCGTATAATAATAGCTCACCTCGTTCTGCTACGGTCGCATTTATTTCAGCGACTAACTGCTGCTGCTCACCTACATAAGCAACTTGTGGTGTGACAAAGCTTTTCATGGATACATCCTTAGCAACAGGTTGGCTAAATGGCACTACATCAACACTAATATTTGACCCTTTAAGCTTCGATGCAAATTCTAAGGCATCTCCTTTTGTTTCATTGCCATCCGTTAAGAGCACAAGTCGTGTTGCTTTTTTTGGATCTACAATACCTGAAGCGAGCTGTAGGCTCTGTTCAATATTTGTTTGATCTGTTGCTTTTATAGCTGTAAACTTCGGCACTTCCTTTAAAGAATTCGATAAAATGACTTCCGTTTGTAATGTCGATGAAAAAGAATAAATCCCTGCAAGCTGTTCATCTTTTTTCGATTGTAAACTTTCTGCTATAAAATTGGCCATCTCATCATCTGTACCATTCATTGAAGCAGAACGGTCAACTAAGAATAATACTTGTTCTTCCTTTACGGGCAATAAAATATAGGGCCCAGCAAGTGCAAAAACCAAACAACCTATTGCCACAATACGAATACCTAGTACGACGATATGACTTTTTTTTAGTCGCTGACGTTCACGCCAATAGGTCCATCCAAAATACATAAGCAATGGAAGTAATAGCAACAATGCTAATGGCATATCAATTCGTAAATCCACGACGTCGTTGCACCTCCCACTCTAAAACAAGTAATACTAAAATCATAAGGATCAGCCAAGGTACGAACGAGGTTTTCGAGATTTCTTCCTTACCATTGTCCGGAAGCTCTCCAAGTGTATAGCTAGTCCCTTTTTCAATCACACGCTCTTGCGCTTGAAGCTGTACGATGAAGCGCTTTTCTTCATCATTTGAGCGAGCTGTATAAATTCCTGGCTTCATTGGTGCAGTTAATAGACCATTTGTAATGGACGATAAAAACTCATCTTCCTGCGAATATATACTCCAATCACCCTGTGCTAAAGCAACTGCACGTTGCTCATTTGGTGTAAAAATACCAAGTGAACCAAGTGATTCTGAAAGCTCCTGTTCAGCACTCCATAAAAATAATGGGAATGAAGGATGTAATGGCCAATCTGTATCTGCAATATCAGCTAATACGACAATATCTCCTTTAGGTGAACGCTGAATAAATGGCTGGTCTCCAACTGATGCAATCGTTTTATAGTCGTCGAATTCAGGATATACAGCACTGACGTAAATATCTTTTAGCTCACTAAATGCAAACAATGCATCACTTGTTGTTCCGACTTCCCCAGTAGCTTCAACCTTTTTAACGTCATCCCGTCCAAATAAAACAATTGGCTTGTCCATCTTTTCGAGTAGCGCCGTCTGATTTGTCACCACTGTGGCATCCTGAATGTCAGCCACTTGTGAAGATGGAACAATTTTCACACTACTACTATTAATCGTTTGCAAACCTTTTTGAATGAGTTGATGCATACTTTGATCGACAACTACTTTTGAAGTCGCTGTTTGTAGCAATACCGTTTGTGAATTATCAACAGCGTAATCGTCCTTAGCATCTATCTTGGCAGTCATAGTATCTTCTAATGGTAGGTCTTTAAATGTTTTTGTTACGGCTTCATTTGGAAGTAATGCAACACTCTCCGTAACGATCTCCTTACCTGTAACATTTTCTATCGAAAGTGTTACATCTTGCTCTTGGTCCGTATCATTTTGTAACTGTACAAGCGCCATAGCAGATTGTCCATCTGTAGTAGCAGCAAAACGTGTAATTGCAATATTTGTTAAGTCCTTTGCAGATCCTTTTACGATCCACTTTACCGTATCTTTTTCCATCGGTAATTGCTTTTTATCGAGTGAATCTGTAAAGACATAAATAGATGTTGGTGTATTACCGACAAAAGCCTGTGCCACATCTAGCGCTTTATTCATTTGAGCTGTTTCATATGTTACTTGTAACTTTTGAATGGCTTTTTCAATATCTTTAGTATTTGTTTCCTGCTGTAATATAGCTTTTGGCGTATTGCCTGTTGTAATGAGTGTCACGGGTCTTCCATCAAGCTCATTGATCAATGACAGCATTTCTTTTTTATGTGTGTCAAATGTTGACTGCTCTTTCCCTGCTAACATCGTTGCAGACGTGTCTACAATGAAAATCGTCTGCGCACCGACGATCGTTGACTTTTTAACATAAGGATTCATTAATGCCAGTACAAGTAAAAGAAGAGCTAGCAGCTGTAAATAAAGCAGTGCATTTTTTTGTAAATGTTTTAAGTATGGTGATACACGTGTTTCTTGCATAATTTCCGACCAGAAAAGTGTGGAGGATACAGTTTGATCGGTATATTTTTTTCGAAAGAAATAATATAGAAGGACAATGACCGGGATGATGGCCGTCCAGCTAAAAAGTATTTGACTAAAGCCCAATACGGCTCACCTCACCTAATCCAATGTGCTTTTAATAATTGTTGAAAGATGGCATGCTGTAATCCATCCTCTACCTTAAGCTGTAATTGTCGAACACCGAAGCGCCGACAAATTGCCTCAAATTCCTCTTCATGTAATAAACGTCTAGCCATATAGGTGTCTAGAACTTTAGAAGACATCGTAACATTCACATCTCTGCCCGTTTCCTGATCGAGTAAGCGTACATCGCCAGTATATTCTGGTGCTATTTCTTCTTGCGTAACTATTTGCAAAATACGTACATCCCCTGCAAAGCGTGGTAGCCTTTTTAAAAGTTGCTCCCATTCCTCGATTGGCTCAAGTCCGTCTGTGACAATAAATAATACTGTACTATCTTTAGGTAATGCTTTGAAAGCTCCCTGTGCGAAGCTATTTGTATAAGTTGCTTGCTCAATCTCGGTGACCATCTGTAAAAAGGCGCGACGATACATAGCACCTTTACGACGAAACGGCGGCTTCACCTCATCCTGTAGAAAAGAAAATGATAAGCGATCATCGCGGCCGAGCACCATTAGGCCAAGTGAGGCAACAATTTGCCGGGCAAAAGTCCACTTTGCTTGATCGCCCATCGATTTCGTTGTATCTAGCAAAATGTGTACACGCATCTCTTGTTCATCTAAAAAACGTTTAATGAAGTATTTATCAGTTCTTGCAAAGACATTCCAATCCACCTGACGTACATCATCACCTAAATGATATTCACGAAAATCTGAGAAATCGAGCGATGCTCCGAAGCGTTGCGAACGGTGCGAGCCCTTGTGCTGCCCACGTAATTTGGAGGCCGTTGCCACTTGGAAGCGACTGATTTTCGCTAACCAATCCTCGGGCAATAATAATTTTTGTGTCACCTGCTAACACCTTGCTGTACTTTTTCTAAAATGACATCAATCACATCGTCTGCTGTTTTGCCAGAAGCCTCCCCTTCATAATTCAACAGCATACGATGGCGTAACACTGGCTTAGCTACAGATTTAATATCCGCTACAGAAACGTGGAAACGTCCATTCATAAGCGCCCTTGCCTTCGCTAATTTGATTAAACTTTGTAGACCTCGAGGGCCGCTACCGTACATCGCATATTGCTTGACCTCATCAATGGCATCCACTCTCTCAGGATGTGTAGCCACAACAAGGTCCGTTGCAAATTCGAGCATTTCATCAGCAACTAGTACTTCCTTCACCATTTGCTGCGCTTCAATCAGTGCTTCTGTATCCATGATCTTTTGTAAACCAATTTCCATAGCGCCTGTTGTACGCTTCATAATTTCCATTAGCTCACTTTTCTCAGGATACGGCACAAGAATTTTACATAGGAAACGGTCCATTTGTGCTTCTGGTAAAGGGTACGTTCCCTCCATCTCAATCGGGTTTTGTGTTGCTAACACGAAGAATGGTCTTGCCATCTTCTTTGTATCTCCCAAGATTGTTACAGTTTTTTCACCCATTGCTTCAAGCAGTGCACTTTGTGTTTTTGGTGTTGCTCGGTTAATCTCATCCGCTAATACCATTTGGCTAAAAATCGGCCCTGGCTGGAACGTAAACTGCTGCTTGCCATCAGGTGTGCGCTCAATCATACTTGTCCCTGTAATATCTGCCGGCATTAAATCTGGTGTAAATTGAATTCGCGAAAATGATAAATCGAATACTTCAGAAATTGTACGGATTAACATCGTTTTCCCTAAACCAGGTAGGCCCTCTAATAATGCATGTCCATCAGCAAGGACTGCGTATAATGTATAATCAATTGCTTCCTCTTGGCCAACGATAAAGCGATGAATTTCTTCCTTTACTTGTTGTAATTTCGTACTCTTTTCAACATATTGTTGCTCTGTAAATGCCATTCCTTTTCCTCCTACTGAGACTCAATTGACGTGAAATAAGATTGCACGACATTTTGTAAATCCTTCGGTAATTGTAAACGCTCTGAGCTTTCTAAATAGCTATCTTTATAGGAGCCTATAACTTCCTCATATGGGCGGATAGAACCTTTCGTAATGGGGCCATTTCCTTGTTGCTCTGATACATGTGATCCATCTCCTAATGCTCCACCATCAGCTGAAGTCTGACTAGAGCCACCAATTCTATTCGGAGTCGTTAATAAATCGCGGCCGCCCTGTCCTATGCCTGCACCTTGACCGGAACCATTGCCATTTCCCTGACCTTGTCCCTGACCCTGCCCTTGTCCGTTTCCTTGTCCTTGACCTTGACCTTGTCCGTTCCCTTGACCTTTGCCTTGTCCCTGTCCTTTTCCTTGACCTTGTTGATTGCTCTGATTCGATCCTTGTGCCTGACCTTTACCACTAGCCTGTTGAGAACCGTTTTGGGAGTTAGGTTGGCCTTGTTGTCCTGTTTGACCTTGCTGATTGCTTGGTTGTGAATTCGCGGATGAATTTTGATTTGTATTACTATTGTTTTGCTGATTGTTATTGGCACTATTGGCACTCGCAATAGCATTTTGTAGAGTATTGCTTGCGGGTTTTCCAAGTTTGCTCATAGCTGTCTGAGTAGCATTTGCATTTTTCGTTAGCTCCTGCTGCATTTGGGCGAGCTCCTTTAATTGCTCCACTTCTTCCTGCGATAAGCCTTTGTCGTCAGAAGCGCCATCCTTACTAGCCGTTTGCTTATCCTTTAATTGTTGTTCCTTTAAAGCAAGCTCCTTTTGCTTTTTCACGACTTCGCGTAATGCCTCTTCAGCCTTTTCTGCCTCTTTTAACGTATTTTGCAATTCTTTTAATTGCTCTTTCACTTCTTTTGTTTCTGCTCTTTTTTCTAATTTAGCAACTTCCTTCTTTACGTCCTCAATGACCGCTTTTTCTTTTTCTACCTCAATTGCTTCAATTTGTGTAGCTGCTGGGAACATATAAAGAATGGCCAGTGCGACAGCTGTTCCAAATAATCCAATCAATGCTTTTGGACGGATTAAATTTTTCTTTCTAGCCTTAAAATCAGAAAACGCCTTTTCCACGTTTCCTAGTGCTTTCGTTAGTAGAGATCGAACGAGTGGGTCCTTATCGTCCTCGAACGATAAGGCTGTCACAAGCTCATTGTGCGAAAAATAATCATCCAGTGTATGCAATGCTTCCTTTTCTTGTACACGCTTCACCCACATAAACAGCACTGTTGCTAGTATGACAACAATAAAGGTAGTAAGAGCTGTTTGGCGATAATACGGCCAAACAAAGAGCCTTGAAACGAGAAAGAGGGAAGCACTCGAAAGCAATGCCAAAAACAAGCCGTACTGTGCAATTGGAATGCTTCTTTCTACTGTTAAACTCGTCTTTGCACGTTGAATATATTTTCGTAATTGCTTACGACGCTCCATAAGATGTCCTCCTTACCGATTACTTTTCATATTGGCACGTAATTTTTTAATCGCAATTGTTAAACAAATAACAATGATCAATGAATAAGCTACTAAATAACTAATCCATACAGGTAATTTCACTCCTGAAACTTGCACTAAAGCATCGCCCATAGATGGCGAAATAAGCGTAAGCATTAATGCACCTGGGTTAATAGAAGCCCAGAAGTAAGTCATGTAGGAAGTACTAGTACCAACGGAATTACCCATATGATGGAAGGACATTGTTAAAAAGAAGAAAAACGCTGTAATGCCACCTAAAAAGATAATCGAACCGTACGTAGAAATCATCGCAACAATTGTTCGCTTCGTAATAGTTGAAAACATAACACCAATACTACCAATTGCTACGACTGTTAATAAATAAAATAAAAATATCGAGATTAATTGAGACGGTGATACGCCACCAAATAAAAATACTAAACTATATAATGGTAACCCTGCGATGAGCATTAAAACTAAAAATGCTACCGAGGAAAGTAATTTTCCAATGACGATTTGAGTAGAACTTTGTGTCGTTGTTAGTAAAATATTTAATGTTTGCTTTTCCCTTTCGCTACTAATTGCACCGGCAGTTAAGCTTGGTGTAATGAAAAGTACAAGAGCCATTTGTAAGATTGTTAAGACCGCAAACATCATAAAGCTTGTATCTGGTCTAAAGAATCCTTTGCCTGTGAATTCAGTTGTTAGTAGCAAAAAACCTGCGATAAAAATACAAATAACCGCTAAATAAAACATTAAACCTGAAAAGCTTTTAAAAGAACGGAAGCGTAACTTCAATTCTTTTACGAACACCGGATTATAAAATCGTTCCATCATTGATTGTCCGCTCCCTTCGTAATAGCCATAAAGACATCTTCTAAATCTTTTTCCTCTTCACTTAATGCATAAATAGGTAAATTTGCAAGTATTGCTTTTTTCAATAGTGCTCCCTGATCAGCATCTGTTCCACGGTAATTAAAGGCTATTTCTAAGCGATTATCCATTACATCAATAGAAGAGATCAGTGGATCCTCCTCCAAAAATGCACGTACCTCGTTTAAACAATCCGTTACTTTTACTACGATGCGCTTCTCTCCCTGTAACTGTGCTTGAATGGAGGCCACATTACCATGAGCGATAAGCTTACCATTATCAATCACACCGATTTCATCGCACATTTCTGCAAGCTCAGGCAAAATATGTGAGGAGATTAAAATCGTTTTTCCCATAGATTTCAAATTCCGTAAAATATCACGCATTTCTACTCGTGCACGTGGATCCAAGCCTGATGCAGGTTCATCTAAAATTAATACTTTAGGATCGTGGATAAGAGCACGTGCTAAACATAGACGCTGCTTCATCCCACGTGACAGTAAATCAACATATTCATGACGTTTATTCGTTAAATTTACGAGCTCTAGCAGCTGTGGAATAAGTACTTTTCGTTCAGCTGCCCCAATGCCGTAGCTGGCACCGTAAAAGTCTAAGTATTCGTCTACTTTTAGTTGATCATAGACGCCAAAGAAATCTGGCATATAACCAATTTGTTTTCGAACTTCCTTTGGTTCCTTAATAACGCTTTTCCCATTAATAATGGCATCACCTGAAGTTGGAGATAGCAAGGTTGCTAAAATCGAGAATGTAGTCGATTTACCTGCCCCATTGGCACCTACAAAACCAAAGACAACCCCTTCCTCCAAAGATAGATTCAAATGATCTAGTGCTGTAAAGGAGCCGTATCTTTTCGTTAAATCACGAATTTCAATCATTATTTCGCCACTCCTTTCAGCTCTACATCTGGTAATTTTGTTTCCTCACCCGTTTGATCTGGCCCGAATTTAACCTCAATCAGCAATTCATCATTATCATTGAAGTATTTTTTTATGTTACCTGTAAATACCTGTTTCGTATCTACCATTGGCTCATAATTTTTCGTCTCGTTATTCCAAATCGATAGCTGCATACGATCAATATCCTTATTTGAAACGGTCAGTTCGTTTAATGTTTGAACTGAATTCATAAAATTATCTGGCATGGCAATGGATACTTCATATAAACCATCCGACAAGCGCCAATTATTTAACTGTTCATCCATTTTTTCAGCATACGAATTAGGAGAAAGTGGGTTTACTGAATACGTAAAGTTGTTACGTTTCATTGTAAATGGACCTGATAGCTCTACTTTGCCATCAAATGGCTGAACAAAATAGGAAATCGGAGACATATTGGCACTTGTTTCTAGCTCAACACCAGCAATTGCTTGGTCTGCCCATGCTGTAATGACAGGTTTTTTATCATTTTCTACAAGTGGTATTGCCAAAGCTTTCATACGCTCGATTCGTAAAGGATTCACTTCCTCCTTCTTCGTTGGAAAATTATTATAATTGTAACTAGTTAAATCCGATGGTTTTTGAAGAACCGTTGATTTTAGCTCCTTGTCGACTTTAAGTGTACCGTTCTCTTCAATGTCGCCAAGTTTAACTTCTTTAATGCCCGAGATTAAAGTAATATCCTTTAGAGCAAACGGGAAATTGTTCTTAATTGTCCCAGTTAACTTTTCATTTTTTAACGTAATATCGATGTCCATCTTGCCAATATTTTGTGCTGCCGTCTTTCCTGCAAACGACTGAACAGACCAATAACTTAAATCACGTAGTGTTAACGTTGAACCATTGGCATTTTCCTTAATATAGGATATTTCATGTAAATCTTCCCTTGTCCCCGCGAAATTATTGGAATTTCGCAGCGCTAATGCACTTGTATCCTTATCTGCATTAACAACAAAATCACCGCTACGATTTGTTAAAATGGACTCTACATAGTAACCATTTAAACTACTATCTTCATTTACTTTAAAAAATGCTGATTGTTGAATTTGCGGTTGCCCAATTCGATCTTTTGCACCAAAAATAAATAGAGCAATAGATAACACAATTGATATCGTAGGAATGATCCACCATGCATGCTCACGCTTGTCTATTTTCTTTAGAATAAAATATAAAATAGGTCCGATAATTAAAATATATAAAATAATAACAATTAGCATATAGCTAACAGATACTTCAAACGATGGGAATAATTCATTTACATTACGCAGTTCATATGAAACTTGATCCACCGGTGACTGTCCATGAACCACCATCCCTTGTTGTGACATCTTTTGAATATTAAGCAAATTTGCCACTAATGCTGGATAACCATCCATAGACGAAAGTGGTTGATCCCCTAAAGAAAAGGCTGTTTGAATAACTTCCCCACTGCCCACTTTTTTCTTAGAAGCTAAAATCTTATTGTTTTCTGTTAATACAGGAATACTTCCTTGCTTTTCAGTCGCTCCATAAATAGAAATAGGTTGTGTAAAAGTTTCGCCGCCTGATAATTTTGATAGGCTATCTGCAGAAACGGATGTCATTTGCTCGGATAATGCAAGTGGTAAATAATCCTTAAAAATACCTGCTGTTGTATTTACTTGATTAGCAGCTCCTACTAATAAAGTGCCGCCATTCTGTACCCATTTTAGTAAAGATTCTTGTTGCTTTTGCGATAAATCAGCAATAGCAATTTCATCGATGACGATAACATTCGCCATTGCAAATCCTTGTGGATCCTCTGGCAGTGTATAATCCTTGATCTGATTTAAATTGAACACTTCAACATTATTTTGAGGAGCTAATTGGGATAGACGTAAAAATGCTGATAAACGATCACTTTTATCCGTTAATGTGTAAATAAAAACTGATGACGGATCTAAAAAGTTAGCTTGTAGCTGCTTTGTTCCTTCATAAGCAACCTTTTTTCCTTTTTCTATGCTTCCTTCAAAAAACGCAAACGCATCGGCATTCGAATAATTACCATCTATATAAATATCAAATGTTTTTTCTTCTCCTGCCGCTATATCTATCGGAAACACTTGTGCTGATGTAGCTTCATAGGAACTAGATGCATTAATGACCATATCCCCAGAAAAATCTGCACCATTATTTTTTACTGTTACTTTCAGTGGCACAACTGTTTGATATTTAGCTTTACCCGCAATCCCTACCTTAGCCTGTACATCTAACGTAGCAGCCGCTTTTGCCTGCTCCATAGGTAGAATAAGGCTAATAACAAGCATGAATAGTAGTATGAGTGCCGTTATATTCTTTTTCTTCAAAAACTCAACCCCTTTTATGTAAATTGTTGATTACATAATTATACGTTTTAAATTGCACTTTGTTCCATTTCTTATGACATCTTCATGAATATTCATAAACTCTTAAGAATTAGCTAATTTCCAAAGTTAGGGATGAAACTTGTTAAAATATGCATTTATAAGTTGATTGGAGTAGAGACTGGGCGACATAATAAAATAAAAGGATTCATACACAGTTTTGTGTATGAACCCTTTTTTGCTCTTTGAAAGGTGGATGTCGATAAAAAATCAATTATGCTTCGGCATAATTGCGTCCGGAATCGGCTTTGTGCTTAGGCCTGCACGATGCAGGTCAGTTAGCCGTTATCGCATGGATGCGATGGTTTTAGGCTAACATCCCCTAAGAACTCCTTTCCGATTCCGTGACATCCGCCGGAGGCTTTAACTTCTTTCAGCGGATGTTTGGACACCCGCTGAAAGAAGTTAAAAGTTGGGCGATAAAACGTGAAAATTTATCGATAAAATTTAAAAGTTGGATGACATTATGTTAAAACGTATGTCACGTGGATAGGTTGATTGGAGCGAGCCACGTGAGTGAAGCGGCTCATCGGCCGCCCCCAGGAAATCATTCCATCATTCCACTTTATTACTTTGAAGATTTATCGGAACAAAATCTCATTTTATCGGAACAATTTTAGCTTTTATCGGAACAATTTCAGTTTTTATCGACTATGTGCAACTCCTTGAGGATCAGCGATAGAGGAACGAAGGCTAAAAGCAGCACGTCCTGTGATAACGCCTCGAGACCAACACCCTGTTGTTGCTGTCGCTACGCTTTCGCACATTAAAACACCTGTTGCCCCGACGCCCCCAGTCGGAACGGAAATCAACCCCACGCTATGGTGCGATTAAGAATTGGTAAAAAAAGGCAGTCTCGAGTGAATCACTTGAGACTGCCTTGATATTATTCTTATTTCGTATAATCAAACAAACATCGTGCATGGTCTTGCACTACCTCTACAAAAGCCTCTACTTGTCGTAACTCAAATGAGGATTCATAGCCAATTAACCAAGTATCACGTGTTAAACCAAATTCTTTTTCATTATTCGTTAATGCTATTTTATTAATACCATCATGGTCACTTAAAGTAATTGAAGGTAAAATAGCGTAACCAATGCCGTTCAATGCCATTTGCTTACAAATTTCAATCTGATCAACTAAAATTTGTTTTCTTGGATTTGAAGCGAAATGCTGCTGCCACCATTGTTGAATTTCCTGATAGTAATTGGAATCACTTTTAAATTGAATAAAAGGTCGGTCTGTCGTCAGGATATCTTCTATAGTATTTAGCTCTTTATCAACTAAATAAAGGGTGTCACGAAAAAGGTGAATTTTTTCCCCTTTCCAATCAACCTGCCCACGCACAATCCCTATATGAGCCTCACCCTCATAAAGCGCTTTTACAATTTCAGAGCTCCAGCCAGTCATAAGAGAGATTTTTGCCTCAGGATATTTCGTTACAAAATCCTTTAATATTATCGGAAGCCAGTTTTGGCCGACAATCGATGCACAGGCGATTTTCAATGTCCCGTTTACTTTCGTCGTTAATGATTGGATTGTTTCAAAAATCTCTTCTTTTTTGCTGAGCATTTCAGTTGCATAGTCAATAATAAGCTCTCCAGCAGGTGTCGCCGTAAGTCCTTTTTGTGAACGAATAAATAACTGCGCGCCCCAGTCCTTTTCAATAGTTTGCAGCCGTTGAGAAAGTGCTGGTTGAGATAAAAATAAACGTTCTGCTGCTTTACGCATATTACGTTCCTCTGCTAGTACTTTTAAAATTTCAGCCTCCGTTGCCATCAATCAGTAAACCTCCGATACAAGCAAAGAGGGCCTTATGATTTTCATCTGAGTCCCCTCTTAAACTACTACTCTTTTTGATAAATATATTTTTTCAATTGCTTTAATATTACACGTCTCGTTAAAATTCCCGCAAATGTTCCTTCTTCGTCCACAACACATAAAAAGGCGTGATTAATCACTAAGTCGAGAGCTCGCTGAAAAGTATCCGTTAACTTTAATACAGCGATTTCTTTATCCATTATTGTATTCACTTTAATATCGGGTAACTTTTCATATTCAATATGTTCTAGTCCAAGAATGGATTCTGTAATCATTTTCATGCTTAGTAAACCTTGAAGTCGATATTTCAAATCTAAAACAGGTATCGATGAATACCCTGTACGTGTAAGTACTAGGAGTGCATGTTCTGCACTATTTCCACTTTGTACATGCGCAACTTTTTCAGATGAAATAATAAAATCACTAATTGGCATTGCTAAAAAGTCCTTGCTGTTAGTTGAAATCATGAACTTCTTCTCCTTTTCTGTCCTCGTTTTGCAGAACAGGATGCTTCCCTTTTATCATATCATAACTATTCCTTTTATGACCACGACAAGGCCGAGAAGAGTTTTTTATAAGCAACGAATTATTTTAGCATTTTGAACAAAACTAAGTATCGAAAGTGTATATATAGCGAGGGTTTTACCTGAGGGCAATGGAGAAATATCTTCATTCAGCCATATTTATAAAATATGAACTGAATGAAGATATTATTTACTTAATATCCTGCCTTACTCCAGTAATAAAAAATCATGATCCCCAAAAAAAGCAAAAAAATGATATATACCCAAACAACTGGGTTGAGCATAGTCGCATACTCTTCAACAGTTTCTGAAATCGGCGTATCATTTTCTGATTTCCGTTGGGACGTCATTTTGGCAATTTTCAACGTTGACACAAGCGAAATGGCAGAAATAATCGTAATGGCAATAAGAGCCGGTATTAACCACATACCCATAGGCAAAACTCCTTTCTTTACCCTTAGTATGCGTCAACCCAGCTCTTTATTATGCAAAGATTATTGTTTTAGAACGGATACTGATTGAGCCATTGCCCGCCATCAAGTGTCACACATTCACCGTTCATATAACTTGCTTTATTAGACATTATAAATGTAGCTAAATCAGCAATTTCTTCAGGAGTACCTGTACGACCTAACGGAACAGAGTCAAGCGTACGAGCAGCTGCAGCCTCTGATTCCCAGAGCTTTTCTGCACCACCTGTACGCTCAATTGGACCTGGAGCAATTGCATTTACTCGAATTCCATATTGTTTTCCCCATTCAACAGCTAACGTTCGAGTTATTGACAATACACCTGCTTTAGCCGCTGCAGAATGAATAACACCAGCACCTGCATTCCATGCGTAAGTTGCAACCATATTGAGAATAGATCCTTTAATATTATTTTGAATCCAGTACTTACCGACTGCAGAAGAACAAAAGAATGTCCCATTTAAAACAATATCAACAACAGCCTTCCAACCATTTGGTGATAAATCCTCTGCACGCACTATAAAATTGCCAGCCGCATTATTCACAAGCCCATCGACCTGTCCAAACTTTTCAACAGCAAACGCTAGCATTGCCTCCGCATGCTCAGGAACACGAACATCCATTTGGAACGTTTCAATCGTTTTTCCAGTCTCCAAAATAAAAGCTTTCGCCTCTGCCAATCGCTCCTCGTTACGACCTGTAATGACAACATTTGCCCCTTCCGCAACGAATTGCTTTGCCATGTAAAGCCCCATTCCACTTGATCCACCAGTAATAATAATTGTTTTCCCCTGCAACATACGATTTCCCCCTCTGCAAAAATGAATGGTGATTCATATAAAATATTACTATATTTTCTCGCATATGTCATATTAATTCTGCAAAACGATGAAAAGGGTGCAGTTTGAAGGGTCCTGCTAGCAAAGATTCTTAAGTTGTGAGGTATTCGCTTCGTTTTCGCAGGTATTTTCCTGCCGTGCGCGGGTATTCTCTTCTCTTTCGCGGGTATTTTCCTGGCGCGCGGGTATCCGCTTCTCTTCCGCGGGTGTTTCCCTGCCGTGCGCGGGTATTCTCTTCTCTTTCGCGGGTATTCCCTGCCGTGCGCGGGTATTTCCTCTTCTTTCGCGGGTATTTCCCTGCCGTGCGCGGGTATTTCCTCTTCTTTCGCGGGTAGAATCCATTACGGACTCGCTTCTTGATTACTTGCTCTAGTGGCTTCCTTTGCAATATTAACTTTCCAAAAAACGATGGTGGTGCTATCTCTGACACCATTTTTTTTGATATTCTTTAACATTGACCAAATGTTCTCTGGATCCTCAGCGTTGAAGAAGGAATTATATATGTTAATAGGGTTAGAGTATGGTTCATGGGGACATTCAAGTAAGCCATCAGTGGTTAGAAAAAGACGATTTTCTCCTTTTCTTAATTCTTTAATTCCAACGCTGTAGCAAGGGACGTCCTGTTCAAAAGTATTGACTTGTCCTACCCATTCGTAAAATTGCCTTTGATTTAATTGAAACTGACCTAATGCAGCCAATTCTTGATGAAATAAAAAAAGAACACAGTCTCCAACTGAAAACCACCATACATATTTATCTTTTCTTACGACAATTAAACACGCAGTTTCTCCAGTAATATTCCTGCAAACAGATAAGAACTCTTCCGATTGAAATATCGTTAAAATCTTCTCTTCAATCCTTTTAAAGGTTTGATGGTTTGTCGGTAAAGATAATAAATGCTTCATTTCATGTTTATGATAAAAAAATTGTTCGATAATTATTTGAGCACTCTCAGATGTATTATGAGCATCCAGTAAAATAGAAAACTCCCAATCTTGCTTTTCATCTAGCCATACTAAACAACCATCTTCGTTTTTATATTGTCCTGCATCGAAGTTACCTCCATATCGTCCAACAATAACATGTTTAATTTGATAAAGATTTGGATGATCTATGAAGTTGTCTTGGCTACCTATCCAACTAAAATCTTCTATAGATTCACTCATATGCATTATTCTCAAGATATGTTTTTATTCGAGTACAAAGTTTAACAACTTCTATATTGTCACCAATAGGGGCATCTTCCCAATCATACACATCATTTGGTCCCCAATACTGTTTAGGGGTATTCTGATATCGAGGAACTAAATGCATATGCAAATGTGGCACTGAATTTCCGGAAACTAATGAATAAATATGCTCTGCCTTTTCACATTCCATTATTGCCTTACTAACTCTAGCCATAATAACACCAAATGCTTGTGCCTCTTCTATAGTCATATCTCCGAGAGTAGGAACATGTCTTTTTAAATCAATCATAATATGACCTAAATAATTGGGTGCTCCATCACGATCTATATGTCCAACATAAACATATTCGTCTTCATAAATCCTTAACTCTGAAGCTTGAATGTTGCCAGCATGTTTATTGCAAATAAAACATTGTTCCATTAATCCCCACTCCCTTGTTTAAATTTTTAAAATTATAACATGGCTATTAATAAATTAGAATAATTTTCCTATTCGATAAAAAATAGAGTTACAAATTAAATATGATTTGTAACTCTATTTTAGACAGTTTCTTTTCATAATCCTAAAACTCATAATGATAAGCAATCTTATAAAGCTCCATTAGCTCTTCCTGTGTTGGAACCTTAGGATTATTTCCAGGGCTACCGCTGGTAATTGCATCGGCTGCCATTTTTGGAATAGCTGTGTAAAAGGCTTGTTCATCAATTCCCCATTGTTTCAAATTCCCTATATCCATCTTCTTGCACATTTCCTTAATCGAAACAATAGCTAAATCGGCAAGCTCCTCTTGAGATAATTGCTCATTATCTTTATTGAAAAATTTACCTAAATCCGCCAGCCGATCGACACAAGCATCCTTTGAAAATTCTAATACTGCTGGCAAAAGCATGGCATTTGAAATACCATGGGGCACATGGAATAACGCTCCAATTGGACGAGACATGCCATGTACTAAAGCGACAGAAGCATTTGAGAATGAAAGACCTGCTTGCATTGAGCCTAGCGACATTGCTTCCCGAGCTTCAATATCATTACCTTGCTCATAAACTTTTAAAATATTATTTACGATTAACTCCATGGCTGATAGTGCAAGTACATTTGAATAAGGATGTGCTAAACGAGATAAATAACTTTCTATAGCATGACTTAATGCATCGATACCAGTCGCCGCAGTGATGGAGGGTGGAGATGTAACCGTTAAAATCGGATCTACGATTGCTATGTTTGGCATAAATGCAGATTGCTTAATCATCATTTTCACTTCATTTTTCGTATTCGTAATGACTGTTGCATCCGTGGCTTCTGAACCAGTCCCAGCCGTTGTCGGTATCGCAATATGTGGGATCGGTGCTTGCTCAGCTATTTTTGCCATTTTCATATAATCCCCAATGTAGCCATCATTCGTTGCAACTACTGCAATTGCTTTTCCTGTATCGATACAGCTCCCGCCACCGACGGAAATAATAATATCGCAGCCCTCAGATTGTAAAATATGAAGCCCCTCTGCTACATACGTATCTACTGGTTCCGTTGTTACGCCTAAATATGAAACCGCTTCCAAACCACTAGCTCTTAATAAAGTACTACATCGATTAACAAAGCCTAAGCTATCCATTATCGGATCACTAATGATAAGAGCTTTAGTCCCCAATTTTTTTGCATATTCGCCTACTTCTTGAAAAGAATCTCGTCCATAAACGATCGTTCCTGGCGAATGAACCGTATAGATTGTTTTTGTTTGAATCATATTTCACCCTCCTAAGCTATTGTGCTGTATAACCGCCATCCAAAAGTATTGCTTGACCTGTTAAACCCTTTGCCATATCACTAGCTAAATAAAGCGCAAGCCCTGTAATTTCTGAGACATCTAGTAAACGTTTTTGAGGAACGAGTGGATAAAGCACCTGCTCTAGCACTTCCTCTACTTGAATTCCCCTTGTCTTTGCCAAATCCGTAAATTGATTACGCACTAATTCTGTATCGACATACCCTGGACATATCGCATTCACGGTTATCCCCTCAGTTGCAACCTCTAGTGCCGCCACTTTCGTTAAACCGACAAGTCCATGTTTGGCAGCGTTGTATCCAGCTTTTCCTGCAAACCCAATAACGCCATTAATAGATGCCATATTAATAATGCGTCCAAACTTATTTTTCTTCATATATGGTAAGACATATTTCATTGCTATAAAAGGTGCAACAAGCATCACTTTTTGCATGGATTCGAAGATTTCTGTCGCGAAATCCTCTATAAGAGAAACATGCTGAAACCCTGCGTTGTTAATTAAAATATCTATTGTCTTAAACTTTTTAATAGTAAAGTCAATCGCATCACATATTGCCTGTTCATTCGTAACATCACATGTGTATGCAGTTAATTGCGGATTGTGTTGAATAGCCTCCGCTAAAAGCTGTTCATTAATATCTGTTATAACGACATTCGCTCCCTGCTCAGCAAACGCTAGTGCCATGGATAACCCGATACCACGGGCTGCTCCAGTAATAAAAACTGTTTTTCCTTTCACGCAATGCCCTCCTGAGAATATTATGTTTGCAAGTGATTTAAAAAGAGCTGTAAAAGAATACAGCTCTTCATTTGTATTAGTCGTTATTACTTGGGAATGCAAACGTAGATGCTGTCGATGCTTGACCTGTCATCCAACGCTCTGATATTGTTTTTGTTTTTGTGAAAAAGCGTGCTTGATCGGGACCAAACATATGCCCTTCTCCAAAACGAGAACCTTTAAATCCAGCAAAGTTATGGTAGCCTACTGGGATAGGAATAGGGACATTTACGCCAACCATTCCAACATCGATTTCTGTTGTAAATTTACGAGCTGCAAAACCGTCATTCGTAAAGATTGTTACCCCATTTCCAAGCTCATGCTTATTAATAAGTTGGATGGCTTCGTCCAATGAATCAACACGTACAACATTTCGAGCTGGACCGAATATTTCTTGTTCATAAATTTCCATGCCTGGTTTTACGTTATCTAGCAATGTTGGCCCTACAAAGAATCCTTTTGACTCTTTGACAATATCAAGTTCACGACCATCACAAACAACTGTTGCGCCTTCAGACTCGCCTCGATTGATTGCAGCAATAATCGCTTCCTTCGATTGCTGTGAAATGACAGGGCCAAAATCTGTCTCTGGATTTGTATATGAACCTACCTTCAAATTAGCAATTTTTTCCTTTAAGATTTCAACAAGACGATCTGCTGTATCCTTTCCAACAGGCATAATCGTAGAAATGGCCATACAACGTTGAGAGGCAGCGCCATAAGCTGCACCGATAAATGCATTTGCTACCTGATCAAGATCTGCATCAGGCATCACAACCATATTGTTTTTCCCTCCACCAAGTGCTGTGACACGTTTACCAAATTTCGAGCCCGTTTCATAAATATATTTGGCAACTGGTGTCGATCCTACAAATGAAATTGCTTCCACAATCGAGTTTTCTAATAGTTCATTAACTGCATCCTTATCCCCATTTACTACCGTCCAAATACCATCTGGTAACCCAGCCTTTTTCCAAAGCTCACTCACATATAAGGCAGTCATAGGAACACGCTCGGAAGCTTTTAAAATAACGGCATTGCCGACAGCAACTGCCATACTTGTTTGTGCTAAAGGTACCATGATTGGGAAGTTAAATGGCGAAATAGCCGCTACAACACCTAATGGATATTTTGCAGAGTAGGCATTAATCTGACCGCCCACATTAACTGAATACTCCCCCTTCATTAAATGAGGTGCACCGATAGCTAAGTCAACAGACTCCAAACCACGTGTAATTTCACCTTTCGCATCCTCAATGGTTTTACCGCTTTCTTTACAAATAATTTGTAAAAGCTCCTCCATATTTTCAGTAATAAGATTACGGAACTTTAATACAATCTCAGCACGTTTAGCTACTGATGTATCTCTCCATTGTGGAAAAGCTGCCTGTGCCTTATCGATTGCCTCTCGAGTTTCTTCTGCAGTTGCAAGTGGAACCTTGGCAATAACCTCACCAGTCGTTGGGTTAAATACCGAACCAAAACGTCCGCTTTTCCCTTCTATTAGTTCCCCACCAATAAAGTGCGTTAAAGTTTTAACCTCTTGTGCTGTTGTCATATTTTTAGTCCTCCTTTAAAATTGTTCAATTTTACATGTTTCTTTTAAACTTAAATAAGCAGCAGACATATCATTTTCTCCATAGCCTTGCTGTGAAATATCACTATAAAGATCCACTAATTTATTCCCGATTCGAAGTGGTACCCCTGCTTCTTCTGCCATATTTTTCGCTAGCTTCAAATCTTTTAATAATAGATTTGTAGAAAAACCTGGCTGATAGTTGTCGTTTTTCATGTATTCTAAGTAATTACGTTCATAAATACGACTTTGACCATAGCTATTACTTAATACCTCATATAGCATATCTGCATGGATACCCATCTTTTCACCAAGCACAATTGTTTCAGCGACTGCCTCTGTATAAAATCCAATCATTAAATTATTGAGTAATTTTATACGTGTACCTACACTTGAAGACGTACCAAGATGATAAATATTTTCCCCTACTATTCGGAATATTTCAGAGCCACTTTGATAATCATCCTCTTCACCACCAACCATTATCGTCAGTGTTGCATGAATAGCACCTACAACACCTCCACTAACAGGTGCCCCAAGATATCGTAATCCCAATGATTGTGCTTCCTTATGTAAGGAATCATTCATTTCGGGATTTACCGTACTAAAGTCTATTAATAAACTTCCTTTCTTAGCATGATGCATTATACCCTGTTCAGATCTATATACTTGTTCCACTACTTGTGGTGTCGGCAAGCTCGTCATGATAATATCACTTTGCTCAGCAACTTCCTTTGCTGTTGCAAGTCCAACTCCACCTTCTTTTTTAAATTGCTCCATTGCTTGTGAATTAGTATCGAAGCCATAAACCTTATAGCCAGCCTTTAATAAATTTACTGACATCGGTAACCCCATATTACCTAAGCCGATAAAACCTAATTTCTCCGTCATTATTGACCTCCCCCGTTCCTTGAAAATCCAATGAACACTAGCCAAACCCTACTCTTTTATCGTAACATTAATAACGTGTTTTATTAATTGACCAAAGTCATTGACTACGGTCAATTAAATGATAATCAAATCAAATCCATTACGTCAATCAAAACATTTTATATTTTCAGAATATTTTTCATAAAAAATATGTTAGAATACTTTAATTCGAAGGGATTGTCCAGTATGAATTCATTGACGAGCCGTCAAAAAAAGGCATTAGAAACACGGAGAAAATTACTCAAAGTATCATTAGATTTATTTAATAAACATGGATTCGAGCATGTATCTGTTGAGCAAATTACTAAAGCCTGTAATGTATCGAAGGGAACATTTTACACACATTTCCCATCCAAGTACGATGTTATTTTAGAAAAATTTAAAGAGCTAGATAGTTTTTATGGCTCTGTGGAAAAAAATATTGATCGCACATTGCCGGCAAGTGAAAAAATTTTATTGCTGTATCAAGAACAAATGAAGTATTTAACAAATGTAGTTGGAAAAGATTTGTTACGAACTGTGTATACTGCTGCGATGACAAATCAAGTGGAACAAGATCATTATTTAATAAATCCACAAAGAATGATTTTCCAAATTATGAACAGTTATATCGAAGAAGGTATTCAACTTGGGGAGTTTCGTCACGATATAGAGGTTAATCAAATTCAAGCAATTATTCAACGTTGTATGCGTGCAAATGTCTATGATTGGTTAATTCATAATGAAGACTTCGATTTATCAGCGGAAATGGCGCAATTTACAGCTATTGTGTTAGATGGATTGAAAGTAGAAAATAAATAGCTAAATTTAGAAGGGTTTGCTCAGGTGAAACTGCTTGTGTTTGGGTATAGCCCTTTTCTGATCCGGTTGTATCTCCGTTCACTCAAGCTGCCAGGAGAACTGCCAGGGCAAAGCCACTATACGATCGGGTTACCCTGAGATATGATCAGGTTTCCCTTTTTGATCGGATTGACCGGAAAAGTGATTAGGTTTTGGCTTTAAATTTGAGCGCTTATTTAACTTCTATAGTGAAAATGTAAGAAGAACTTCCTTTGTCCCATCTACTAAAAACAATATATATATATGTGCCTTTTTCTGTTGGTGCAGAAAAAACATTACCTTCTACTTTTATTTTTTACTCTCACCCCGATTTTCCATTTCTACTTCTATCTCATCAATGGTTTTTTTCTTAAAATTGATTTTTATTTCACTTTGAGGGGATACAGGAAATGGAACAATGTTATTATCATCAATAATTTCTGATGGAGAGATTTTATCGACACATTCCGAATCTGTAAATTTGTTCCAGCAATAAGAACCTTGTAATACCGTTATCTTTTTACCTTCTGACAATACAATTAGTTTAGGTGGACCAGCATTAAGTAACATGAGAATCCAGACAAATCCGACAATAAATAAAACACTTATTATTTTTAAACCTTTCATATAGCCCCTCCTAGTTAATGTTTAATTTTACCAATAACCACCATCACCAATCACATTTTATTTTACTTAATTTTACCATATCTGTATTTAGAATTATTAAAGTTGACGAAAGAAGTAATCCGGTTAGGCCCTCTTTTGATCGAGTTGAGCTTAGATACCCTCCCTTCCCCAAACTCAAAAAAAAGTAGCACTTCATCCAATTCATGATGAAGTGCTACTTGATTTGTTTTCATTAGCTAACAAAATATTTATTAACAATGGTTTCTACAGGTAATGGCTTGTTATATAAATAGCCTTGGCCTTTTTGGCATCGATGGTGCTTTAGAAAATCAACTTGTGATGGTTCCTCGATTCCTTCAGCAATGACCTCTAATCCTAAATTGTGGGACATTGAAATAATGGCCTTAATAATTGCCTCATTTTTATCATCTTTTGTAATATCAGCTATAAATGATTGATCAATTTTTATGATATCTATTGGATAGCGCTTTAAATAGCTTAAAGATGAATAGCCTGTTCCAAAATCATCAACTGAAACAAAAACCCCTAGCTGCTTCAATTCAGTTAAAATTGAAAATGTTTCATGGACATTAGTCATGGAGCTTTCGGTAATTTCCACCTCTAATAATTCTGGTGGCACATTATACTTTTTCAAGGCAGTTTTAATTTTCCGAGCAAAGTTTTCTTTTCTAAATTGTTTTGGTGATATATTGATGGCAATTCGTACTGGTCGGTAACCATTCATCTGCCACTCTTGTTGATAGCGACACACCTCGTCAATAATCCAATCACCGATTTCAATGATTAAGCCTGATGCCTCTGCAATAGGTATAAACTGTGCAGGAGACACAAAGCCAAATTTTCGGTTATTCCATCGTAATAACGCCTCAAAGCTATTAATACTGTTATTCGTTAAATCTATTTGCGGCTGTAAATGAATACTTAGTTCATTAAATTCGATAGCACGACGTAAATGCGCCTCCATTAGCGCTTCATTTGGAAAAATAGTTGTCGTATCTTCACGATAGTAACGGTAGTGTGAACGACCATGCTCTTTTACAGAAAATAATGCTTTATCTGCTTTACGTACAAGTGTTTCTAAATCTTTGCCATCCCCTGGACTAAGTGAGATACCAATCGACACGCTAATAAAATATTCCTGCCCATCAATCATGAATGGCTGTTTTAATGCATCTAAAATCGCGTTAGCCGTCTGTTCAATTTTGTTGACGGTTGCATCTTTTAGAACAAAAATAAATTCATCGCTATTATAACGATAAAGCGAGCATTTGGAGTAACAGAGCTCACGAAGTCTATGACTAAACATTCGCATAAGTTCATCACCCTTACTTTCACCAAGGGATTCATTGAACTTTTTAAAGCGATCAATATCCACTAAAATAATAGCCGCTTGCTTATTACGCTTTTTATTATTTAAATGCTGAAGCCAATGCTCCTTAAAAGCCTTGCGATTCCAAATACCCGTTAATTCATCCATTAATGCTAGGTAATAAAAGGCCTCATGATCATTCATAAATGAAGTGGCGTCTTTCACAAATAAATGGACACCTACAATTTCACCATTAAAGTACGTTGGATGCGTTCTTAAATAAAATGGTTCTTTACTTAGCAATTGGCGTTTAAACAAGCATTTGGGCATACCAAATGCTGAGCCCTCAATAGTTTTAGCAAATAGTAATTTAAATTCGTTGATATACTTATTCTCTAATAATGAAAAAATATTTTGTCCTATCAAGCTTTGATGTTCTTTTGACAATAGAGAAGTGGCAACAACGTTTTGATGAATAATGCGACCTTGTAAATCAGTTGTTAATACCGGACTTACGTGCTGTTCCACAAATTGCAAATACGGTTCTACTTCATTCTGTTTCTCACGTAGAATAACTGCTACAACTGAATTTTCTAAGGGCTGTACACGAACAACAAATGTTTTTACTTTGTGCTCCGTACGTACCTCTAGACTTTGGTCTATATTCAATTCTTGTTGTAATATATTCGATAATTGCAGCCAACATTGCTCTGTAAAAAATTGTTCTGCGTTGGTGGCTTTCACATCTTGTAGCTTCATAAATGACGGTAGTTTATCGTTAAAATGAACGACCTCAAACGCTTTTGTATCCACTTTTCTCAAACATACAACTGCATCAAATGGATTAAGTTGTATGAATTGATGATAGTCTGCAAATTGCGCTACACTCTCTTTATATTTTTTCATTATATCCCTCACTAAGTAGCGTGTTTGCTTTATTCTTCGTCTAGCGTAGGTTTTAGTGCATCCTTTAGGAAAATTTCCTGACTATTAATTGGATCTTCACCACGATCAAATTCTTTGTAATGATATTTTCCATTGGAGTCTTGAATACGAGCTTTTGCCGTATCCTCAAGTTGTGTATTCATGATGTTAATAATACGAGCTTTTGCTTCGCTTGCATATACAGGGAATAAAATTTCTACACGTTTAATCATATTACGAGTCATCATATCTGCAGAAGATAAATATACTTTATTTTCCCCATTATGATGGAACCAATAAATACGAGAATGCTCAAGGAAACGACCAACAATACTCGTTACTGTTATGTTTTCACTAATTCCAGGGATGCCTGGTCTAATGCAACAAATACCACGAATGATCAGCTCTACTTTGACACCTGCAATAGACGCCTCATATAGCTTCATCATTAAGTCTTTGTCCGTTAGTGAATTCATTTTAGCTCGAATAAAACCATTACCATGCTTCTTATGACAGGCAATTTCCTCATCCATTAAGCGGATAAATTCATCTCGAATATCAAACGGGGCTACAACTAAATGATTAAAAGTTGGTTTCTCTGTATAACCACTTAAATAGTTAAAGAAGTTAGTGGCATCAATGCCAAATTCCTTATCTGTCGTTATTATACCCATGTCTGTATAAATTTTTGCAGTTGCATCATTATAATTTCCTGTTCCAAGATGTACAAAACGCTCAATTTTTCCATTACGACGACTCACAACAAGCGTTATTTTCGAGTGTGTTTTTAAGTTATTCATACCGTAAATAACAAGGCAGCCAGCTTGCTCAAGTTGCTTTGCCCAAAGTACATTATTTTCTTCATCAAAACGTGCTTTCAATTCAACTAAAACTGTTACCTGTTTACCATTTTCTGCCGCAAGCTTTAAGGCTTGTATAATGGGTGAATTACCACTTACACGATATAATGTTTGTTTGATTGCTAAAACGTTCGGATTAACAGCCGCTTCTGCAATAAAATCTACAATTGGCGCAAACGATTCAAACGGGTGATGGAAAAAAATGTCTTGTTGCAGAGCTTTTTCAAAAATATTTTCATCCGATTGCAAATCTAATGGTGGCTGTGGGATAAAGCTTTCATATTCTAAATGTTCTCGACCAACAGATATGCCTTTTACAAAAGAGAACATAAATGTTAAATCTAGTGGT
Source organism: Lysinibacillus sp. RC79 (assembly GCF_041262405.1). Classification (NCBI taxonomy): domain Bacteria; kingdom Bacillati; phylum Bacillota; class Bacilli; order Caryophanales; family Bacillaceae; genus Lysinibacillus; species Lysinibacillus sp. RC79. Next base: position 17,337 of record NZ_JBGCCD010000019.1, on the reverse strand, counting down.
CCATCTATATGAAAAACATCCGTTTCTTCAATTTCAAATTCATCTAGTAAGTATGTAAGAACTTCCGCGCTCATCTCGCCCTCACGAACTTCGAGACGACTGCCTACACCCCATTTACGTTTTTTCAGCTCTTTTTCGATTTCTACAAGTAAATCTCTTGCACCTTCTTCATGAATTGTTAAATCAGCATTACGTGTCAAACGGAAAGCCTGAGCTGATTTGACACTGTAACCATAAAAGAGCTTTTCTATATGCGCTACAATCACGTCTTCTAATAAGACAATAACTGTCTCTCCGTCTGCTGATGGTACTTTAATATAACGATCTAAGACAGATGGAACTTGTACAATGGCTACCTTTTCACGATTCTCAAAGTCTGCTTCATTTTGCTCTAATAAAACAAGTAAATTTAATGTTTTACCAAGCAAAATTGGGAAAGGACGATACGCATCAACAGCTACGGGTGTTAAAACAGGGAAGATGGTTTCTGCAAACATTTCATTGACAAATGCTTTCTGAGTACTATTTAAGTCTTTCATGTCTGCGATATGTACATTATGTTGTGGTAATAAATCATATATTAAGTGTCTGTAAACTTCGGTTTGTCGGCGCACTAATGCCTGAGTTCGCTCTGCAATTTTCGCTAATTGCTCTTTTGGTGTTAAGCCTGACTTATTTTCGGGCTTATGGAAACCTGCACGTACCTGATCCTGTAGACCTGCAACACGCACCATGAAAAATTCATCTAAATTCGAACTAAATATTGCTAAAAATTTCAATCGTTCTAGCAGAGGATTATCGACATCCTCTGCTTCCTCTAAAACTCGTTCATTAAAGGCTAACCAGCTTAATTCACGATTATTATAGTATTGCGGTTTAGCGATTTCCTCTAGTAAACGGCCTTGTGCTTCTGTTAAATCCTCTTCACTTAACTGATTTTTCGTCACTTCAGTTGTCATAATGGTTCAACCCTTCTTCCATAAAGTTTATTTTTATCGGTATCTTTAGTGCGCGTTCTAGATGTTTTTTTTGTCGGTTTGCTTGGTATTTCTCAGCGGCCGCATTGTGTTTTACATAGATGGTAAGCTGTACATAATCCTCTTTTGTTTGCATCTTAATGGCTTTGACAATTTTTCTTTTAGACACATTTAACGCATAGACAAATTTTAAAAGAGCACCAAAGTCTCGTATTTTACGATACTCCTCACGACTCATCCATTCTGTAAACGGAGCAGCGAGTCGCTGATAATAATCTTTATTTTTATACGAGGCTAAAAGTGCTAATTTTACACGTTCCTTATGATTTAACCCATCGATAGATTGGTTCGCAATTAAATAAAAGGTATGCTGGCTAGCAGAACTTAACTCAATATACTCCCCTATATTAAAAACCCTCGCCGCTTTCGCCAATAATTGCAAATCTTTTGGATGATGTTGTAAATAACCAAAGTGGCAACATTCACGGTACAATTGATCCGTTAAACGCATCAAATAGTCCACTTCTTCTTCAGTACGACCATACTGGCGAACCAATCTTTTAGCGTTTCCTTCAAACACATTGTACTTATCAAACGCACTTTTATCTGTTTGCAAAATACGCTGTATAATGATTCCTTCTCGCAAACCCTTCTTTGTTATCTGGAACAATTTACTGCCGACAACCTCCATTAACACATTGAAAACCTCTAATGCAGGGGCGATGATGTCCGCACGATCTGCCGAAAGCCCATCTAACTGTTTCAATTCATTAAAACTTAAATTACCTAAAAACATACTGAGCTCATCTAAATTTTCCTTAGTCATTTCGTAGCCATGTACACTTGCAATTGGATATGCATATTTTTGCTGATGAATTTGGGCAATATTTCGAGCACTACCACCAATGGCGATAATCGGTAACCCGATATTCTGCATCCAAGGAAGTGATTTGAACTGTTCTTTAACAAATGCAATGAGTTCCTTTTTTTCACTACTGTTCATAATCTCGCCCTTTACAAAACGTTGCTTTAAAGAAACTGTACCAAAAGGAAAACTATAAGATTTCTGTAGTTCTTTATTTTCAAAAAGCGTTATTTCTGTACTACCACCACCAATATCGATAGTTACAGCGGACTTCGTGCCTATTGAATGCGCTACAGCAACAAAGCCATAATAGGCCTCTTCTTCTTCAGATAAAAGCTCTATATGAATGCCTGTCTGTTCTTTCATTAAGGTAATAATTTTTGCTCTATTTGTTGCCTGACGGATTGCAGCTGTTGCAGCAGCTTTAACATCAGTCACTTCAAAATCATCGAGCATTGCTTTAAAAGTCAATAATGTTTCTGTTAATACTTGTATACCTTCTTCAGACATTTCACCAGAGGGCTGTATATATGTACGTAAACGTGCAACCGTTTTAATATTTCCAATCTCACGAAGTCCCTCTGCTTTATCGTATTGATACAATACTAATCGAATGGTATTTGAGCCAATATCGATGATGGCGGTTTTTAATTCATTCAAATAATCACTTCCTTAGCGCGTACATGCATATTATTATTGGTTCTACATCAAATGTGAGGTGAGGCACAATGTGTAGATACTCAAACATTCCGGTTATTCCCCTCACTTTTCGTCACCGACTGCTTAACCTCATCGATTTAGAGACAAACCTATGAGCCCTTAGCTTGCCAGGTTATCGGGTAGAAGTATTAGGATACTCACCTTCATGTCAAAATTGTATAGATAACTCAACCTTATTATTTTGTTCCTAGCATCATTTATCTATACAAAAAAGCCGGAGCCTAAAAGAGGCATCCGACTTTCTTTAACTTATTAATATACTTACAGGATACCCATTATTAATATTGTGAAGTACCTTTTTCAACTTTATCTCTATTGTTCAAAACTTTATTTTATAAAATAAGTTGGTCTATTCGTAAAATAAGCTCCGCAATTTCTGGCTTACTAATTTGATCCTCTGCACCTACTTGGTCACCTTTATGACGAAGATCATCTGTAATTAAGCTTGAGAAAATAATGACAGGAAGCTTTTGGAGGTCTGGATGCTCCTTTATTTTACGCGTTAAATGATGCCCATCCATTTGTGGCATTTCAATGTCCGTCACAACTAATTGAATATGCTCGGATACATCGCTACCACCTTTGACGACGGATTCGAGGTATTCATAAGCATCACGGCCATTTTCAAAGAATTCAACATTCTCATAACCTGCTTCATTCATAGTATCGAATAAGAGCTTACGTAGTAATGGTGAATCTTCAGCAATTAAAATTCGTTTTTCCGAGCGATCACGTTTACCAAGCTTTTTAACAGATTCTACACTAATACCAGAATCTGGATTTATATCTACCATAATTCTTTCGAAATCAAGCAATAAAATCATTTGCTCATTTTGCTTAATAACACCAATTACTTGTGATGTTCCTCCCTGATACATATCAGAAGGTTTCTCGATTTGATTCCATGAAATACGATGAATCTGTGTTACATTATCTACATGGAATACTACGCGCTGCTTATTAAACTCAGCTACAATATATTTTTGCTGAGGACTACGCTCTGCATTTTGAATACCTAATACTCGGAGCATATCAACTACAGGTAAAACCTCACCTCGTAATTGAATAATCCCTTCTACATGCGGGTGCGCGTGTGGAATAAATGTTACTGGAAACGGTTGAATAATTTCCTTTACTTTAATAACGTTAATACCAAATTTATTGTTAGCTACTTCAAATTCAACAATTTCTAGCTCATTTGTGCCACTTTCTAATAATATACCTTTATGTTCCAAAGCAACCCCGCTCCTTTCTATTCAACTTCTATTAATAATTCAATTGTATCATAGGCAATACATTTCTCCTACTTGCTTTTTCCAAATTTATCATGAACTTGGCTCTACCATAACGTGTTGTTGATTTCCGTTCCGACTGGGCGCTTTCCTGGGGGCGTCCGATGAGCCGCTTCACTCGCGTTGCTCGCTCCAGGGTCACATCTGTGACGCTAATCCCCAAGGAGTCGCCCAGTCTCCACTCCAATCAACTCTAATCAATTTCGCCTTGGCATAATTGCGTCCAGATGCTTTATCTTGATTCAGTAGGTGTTTAGAAATTTATTACATACATTTTATCGAATGTCATCTCCAACTTTTGAGCCATTGATTTTTAGATGCACCAATAGGCCAATTATCGTCATCACAATTAATGTCGATAATGCAACACGACTTGCTAGCGTTCCATAATCTTTCATCCATAATGTGACCGTTCCATAAACTGCTGGCCCAATTATTGAGGATACTTTACCCGAAAATGCAAATAAGCCAAAAAACTGACCTCGTTTTTCTTCTGGAGACAATTCAATAATATATGTTCTAGATGTCACCCACATCGATCCTAGTGATACACCAAACATACTACCTGCAAGCCAGAACATCCATTGCTCTGTCGCAAAGACAGCAAATGCTAAAGCAACAATCATTAATATCGCCACCACAGTTATCGCACGTTTGGCTCCAATTGCTTTTGTAATATAACCAAATGCAAAAGAGCCAATAATAGTTGAAACAGTAGACACTAAATAAAGCACGATAAATTGACCCGAAGTGAAGCCTACAATCGTTGTTGCATATACAGCCATCATTGCAATGGTTGTTGCAATGGCATCATTTAAAAAGAAATAAGCAATCATAAAGGTGAAAATAGCTTTATATTGCTTCATGTCCTTAAAGGTTTGAACAATTTCCTTATAGCCATCTAGAAATTTAATAGGCTTGCGCTGAGACATTGGAATCGGTGTATCTTTATTAATAAAAAATAATGGTAAAGAAAATAATAAATATAAAATGGCAGTTGGTATAAATGCTCGATGGAAATCGCTGTTTCCTACATACAAATAAACAAGCAGCCCCAAAATTGTACCAAGATAACCAATCGCTACCCCATAGCCAGAAATAAGGGGCATTTCCTCTTTTGTCCCTAAATCACCCATCATTGAATCATAGAATACTAGACTCGAATTAAAGAAAAATTTTGCGATGATAAAACTAGCTACAACTAAAAATAAACTAAGTGGCACACCTGCATAATTTGTTGACGTTTGTAGATTCGCAAGAACACCCATCATAAAGGTGAAGAAGATGGAGATAGATGCAAACCACACTATAAATCTCTTTTTATAGCCCGTATTATCAATCCATACACCAAAAAGTGGTGAAAAAACAACGAGGAAAAAGCTAGCAATGGCATTCGCATAAGAAATAAACGTGCTTGCCACCTGCTGCATTACCTCATTCGTTCCTAAAACCTCATCCATATAAAACGGGAAAAATATAGTATTAATATTTGAAGAAAATATTGTGTTCGCAAAATCATAAAATGCCCACGATAAAATTGGCAGTGATAAATAAAGAGCTAACTGACTCCGATGCTGTGCGTCTACTACTGAATTCCGCTTCATAAAACCCTCCTCTCCATTCTCTATATTATTAAATAAATTCACTCATGTAATAAAAAATACCCTTTATTTAGAGAAAATTAATACTATTTACAATATACATTCTTTTTAGTTTAACAAACAATCTTAAATGAACGAATCTTCGCCTTATCTGAGGAATACTGAAGATTACATCTTCATAATAAAAAAAGATATCCAAGCCCCCTCGCTTGGATATCCTTTGTACTATTCTTCTATATTCACCCACGTAGAAGACCATTGTTCCATTGCTTTAAGGACCGGTGCAAGTGCATGTCCTTTTTCTGTCAGCTCATATTCAATCACTACTGGTGTTGATGGAATAACTGTGCGTTTCACAATGTTCTCAATCTCTAACTCTTTTAATCTCTCCGTTAACACACGACTACTAATACCCACCTGATTTTTAATTGTTGAGTATCGTTGTGGACCTTCTAATAACTGATAAATAAGCAGGGTGTTCCAGCTATGATTTAATATTTTTAGCGCCTTTTCAAATCGTGGACAAATTTTTTTTTGATCCAATTTACCTTCCTCCTAAGGATTTTATTCTTATATAAGAGTATATCATTTTTGTCAAAAATCAGTTTCAAAAATAAAATTTAGTTACTTGACAAAAGTTGTTTTTAAAAATAAACTAAGTTACGAAATGTAAGTTAAAAACAAAAGGAGTTTATTAAACTATGCAAAATATCGGTTCAACTATTTTACGCGTGGTGCTTGGCTTTATTTTTGCAGCTCACGGATTTCAAAAGTTTCAGGGTGGTATAGGCTTCACAGCTGATTATTTTGATGCCATTGGTATTCCAGGCTTTATGGCTTATATTGTTGCCATTATAGAACTAGTCGGTGGTGTAGCAATTATTTTAGGCTTAGGCACAAGACTTTTCGGCGCTTTATTGACAGTGACAATGATTGTTGCCATTTTCACAGCGAAGCTTAGCGTTGGCTTTATCGGTGAAAACGGCTTAGCTGGATATGAATTAGATTTAGCTTTAGCTGCAATGGCTTTATACTTTGCACTTGCAGGAGCATCTAGTCTTTCTTTAGACGCAAAACTTTTTGATAAAGAGTGATGCTTCCAAGTTTACTATTTTCTCAAGTGTGTTAATTAAACTGAATGAAGATAAAAATAAACCCGAAGTATCATTTTATAAGATGATACTTCGGGCTTCCTAAAATTTTTTCTATAGTTTGTGTTATTTTAACCTTTATTGATAAGCCTTTAAAAGTGCCTGCGTACCGTTTTCACCATAACCCTCTTCCATTAGCTTTTCATACATATCATAAGCAAGTGCTAGACCTGGTAAAGTAATCCCCATTTTTTTAGATTCGTCTAATGCAATTTTCATATCCTTTACAAAATGCTTGATATAAAAACCTGGTGCGTAATCTTCTTTTATCATACGGGGTGCTAAATTACTTAACGACCAAGATCCTGCTGCACCAGACGAGATAGATTGCAATACTGTTGGTAAATCCAGTCCAGCCTTTAAACCGTAAGCCAGTGATTCACACACACCAATCATGCCAGAAGCAATAACGATCTGATTACACATTTTAGCATGCTGTCCTGCACCAGCTTCACCTTGATAAACAATATTTTCACCAAAATGTTTCATGACTGATAAAATTATATTGAATGTAGCTTGGCTACCTCCAACCATAATTGATAATGTCCCGTTTTGAGCACCGATATCTCCTCCTGAAACTGGTGCATCTAATGCTTCTACTCCAAGCTTTTGTGCGTGCTCAAAAATTTTCTTAGCCAATGTTGGCTCGGAAGTGGTCATATCAATAACGATATTGCCGGATTCGGCTGTATGAAATAATCCGTTATCTCCAAAATAAACTTCCTCTACATCTGCAGGGTATCCAACCATTGTAAAGGCAATTTCCTTATTTTTAAATGCTTCTGCTGGTGTACTTGCCCAAGTTGCACCTAACGCCAAAAGCGGCTCCGCTTTCTCCTTTGTGCGTGTATAAACTGTTACCTCATGACCATTTTTTAATAAATGCTTGATAATACTAGCACCCATAACACCTGTGCCGATAAATGCAATACTTTCTTTTCCCATATGTACATACTCCTTTGTATCAAGGCTATCGATCAATTATTCACAATATTAACCGACCACTATCACTTATTTTCCTCTTTCAGTGTAGTTGAATAAGTGTGATAATTCAAACTTTTCTTGTTAGCTTGTACTAAAAGCATTATGTGCTGCATATATACGAGTAAATCAATTTCACCTGGGCAAAAAAAAGAGAGCAGTTGATGGGGTATCACTGCTCTAAAGGGGGAAATGAGAATGTTGCTGTGTTCATAATAAAGTATTCCCCACCAAATGCTTTTTAAACATATTATTTAAAAAGTTTATATTCTGAATACTGGAACATTCTTTCAATCAACTTGATCTTCTTCTTCTTCAAATGCTGTCTGTCTATAATAAGTATTCATTAACTGATCTAATCTGCGACTCAGTTGAATGGTTTTCGCATTTTGCAACCCGTTCTCTACACCTGAGCGAATCATCATCTCACGAGTTTGTTCCATTTGTTTCAAGAGTAGATTGACCATTCATACAACCTCCACACACAAATAATCATACCATTATTATACATTTATATTTCATTTCTTACAGCATTAACTTACGACAATGTTCGACAAATTAACTTCTAGGAACTTCCTGATAAGTATAGATTAGGCGTCCATTTTGTTTGGCCTCACCTCTAAAATGTTTAAATAAAGGATGTTTTACAAGTACTTCTCGAAACTCATAAAATTGTTCCTTTTCTATCTCTATACATTTTAATTCCCCATTTTGTAATTGTTTAAGCATATTTTCGTATTTTTCCATTAATTTTATTCCTCTCTTTTTAACATTTTGTTTAATAAAGTATGAATTATTCAAAAAAGGCTTTACGTTTCCCATTTTTTCATGCAAACTGTATATTATTAGTCGATGAAGGAGCTGACTGTCTGTGAAAATAGCCGAAGTTGGAAATATTATCGAGTTTAAAGATGGCCTACAAGGTATAGTTGAAAAAGTAAATGAAAATTCGGTGATCGTTGATTTAACATACATGGAAAATTTCGATTCCCTTGAAATTGAAGAAAAAACGGTCGTCAACCATAAACGTTACAAAATTTTATATACAAATGAAGCTTAATATTCTGAATAGTCCCTATTTGTCTTTATAGATGATAAGGGACTTTTTTTTTGATAATATTAAAAGCATGGAGGTCGAATGATGCTTACAAATTCGAAACAAACAATAATATTGATCCTTTCTTTATTATTCGTTTATGGCATGCTTGCTTTTACCTTTGCTAACCAAGCTGTATTTTGGTACCTATATGCATTTACTTTACTTGTATGTATTGCCATTGCTATTTTGGCTGGTAAAATTGAAGATCAGTTACCTACCTGGAAATTTTTACTTTTCGGTATTGGATACGGTACAATAACATACGGTATTATTCGCTTTGGCTATTGGCTTGCACCATACATTAATAATTCATTAGTACAATCAGTACAAAAATTTTTAGCAAATTATGGACCACAAAATATTTGGCACTATATTTTACTCGTATTCATTGTTGCAATCGGTGAAGAGATCTTTTGGCGTGGCTATGTTCAACAACAGCTGAAACGCTTTATGCGTCCTACTTTTGCAGTTATTGTAACTGCGATTTTATGCGCAATCTCCATTGCACTAAGCGGTTTTATGCTTGGTATGATCGCCGCATTTGTAACCGGCCTTATTTGGGGCTTGTTATATGAATGGCGTAAAAGTATGCCACTTGTTATTGTAGCCCATGTAGTTTTTGTACTACTATTATTTTTAGTGTTACCTTTAACATGATAACATTAAAATTTGGAAACATTTTATCTTTACCAACGTTTAATTAAGAAAAGGAGGGCTTTTCATGCAAAAAAAATTACTTTCAGTACCTGCTTTATTATTAACAGCCGTTTTAGTCGTAGGATGTAATACTTCTGATAAAACTGAGGATTCTGACGCTCAAAAAAATGAGCCATCAAATACATCGACTGAACAACAACAACAACCATCATCTAAGGATAAAACTGTAGATGAATCGCAAGAAACGCCTACATCAAATGCAACAAATAAAGACAATACAGACAATGCAACTAAAAAAGAACAAGAAGTTAACTATGTACAAAAAGGTGTAGACAAAACTGAGAAAGCAAAGGAATCAAAAAGCGTTACTCAAGACTACAAAATGCAACAACTACCTGGATTTACACTTTCTCAAGAAGAACCAGGTAAAGACATGTTAGTTTCTAATGACAATGCTGAAGTATTTATGCGTATCGAAGCAATTGATGCATCACAATCAAGCTACGCAGATGCAAAAACATCTATGCAAGATTATATGAATGCTGTTGGTGATACATCATCTTTAACTTCTGAAGATCTAGCTGCATTTAAGGATATTAAAAACATAGAGGGTTATGTTGTAAATTTTGATACAGAAAAAGTAATCGGTGTTGTTTTTGAAAAAGACGGTTTAATTACAAAACTAACAATTCACGATAACAACGAACTGGATTTAACAGATGCTATGTTTAAAATGGCAGCAACTATTTCTAAAAAATAATTATACAAAAAAGACTGTAGACAAACTTGTTTGCCTACAGTCTTTTTATTATTTTAACTTCTTTCAGCAGAAGTTAAATAGGGTTTATACCATAACGTGAGGTTGATTTCCGTTCTGACTGGCCGATTTGTCCGATGAGCGGCTAGGAGCGGTCACAAGGGCGCTAACACAGGACAGGATACCTAACGCTCGTTCCTGCCCTTATCTATGACACTAATCTCCAAGGGGGCATTCTAGAATTATTTATTGGAGTACAATTTAAGATTCGCCTTGCCCTCACCCCAACCTTTGTAAAGCACTTTTTAGAGATAATTTGTCTAAAATAAAAAAAGTTGCCTCAAATTCATTGAGACAACTTTTTTTAATAAGACAAATCCTTAATAGACAGTCCTAATTTTTTTAATAACGTGATAGCTTGGTCTTTTTCTTCAACAGATAGCACACTCATCAATTCATGTAAATGCTGTTCATGTTTTGGAAATAGTTCTCCCATAAAGGCTTCACCTTTATCCGTAATTTCTGCATAGGTAACACGGCGATCTGATGGACAAGAGACACGTAATAAATACCCTCTTTTTTCAAGTTTGTCAATGACGTACGTAATAGACCCACTAGCTAGCAAAATTTTATTGCCAATTTGCTGTAATGGCTGTCTTCCTTTATGATAAAGAAGCTCTAATACAGCAAATTCAGTAGGGTTTAATCCATTCTCTTGAAAAAATTGATGGGTCGTCTCATTAATCGCTTTATGTGCACGTGATAATACAATATATAATTTTAAAGATTGCTTTATATCTTCTGACGTCATATCCTTTTCCTCTCAATTCGCTATTTATACATGCCATTATAGCGAGATTAGAAAAGCATTGTCAAAAGCATTATTTGATTTTAAGCCTTTTACGGTGGTTTATGTTACCATTTCGACTCTTCTTATGTTACTAAATAAGCAGAATCTTTCGTGGATACATCCATTGTATCCATCTGATTAAATGTGTAAATCGGGAATTGTAAGTGGAAGCATGTCCCCTTCTGTAATTCGCTATTCACACCTATTACACCTTCATGCTCTTCAATCACCTTTTTCACGAAAGCAAGGCCTAGTCCTGTCCCTGTTGATTTCGTCGTGTAAAAAGGTTGGAATAAGTTTTGAAGGGTAGCACTGTCCATGCCGGCACCTTCGTCTTTAATCAGTAATTCTACAATCGCACAGTCAATAACATTTATTTCGACCGTGATCGTTCCACCGTTATTCATGGATTCCATCGCATTTTTAATAAGATTCATGAATACTTGCTTTAAGCGATTTTCATTGCCACCAATGTATACTTGTGTAGAAGTAGAAATGTATTGAATCATAATATTTTTCATAAGCGCATCTGGAAGCATAAACTCAATCACTTGCTTCACAATGTTATCTAACTCTAATAATTCCACTTTCATACTTGTTGGCTTGGACAATACTAAAAGCTCGGATAAAATCTGTTCCATCCGTTGGAGTTCACTATCGATGACAGATAAATACATGCGTGACTCTTCATCAGCATTTAGCTTTAGCAATTCGGTAAAGCCCTTTAAAGAAGTTAATGGATTACGAATTTCATGGGCGATACTTGCGGCCATTTGACCGACAACATTTAAAGCTTGCTGATGTTCAACTTTATGTTGAAGTTGTTTCTTTTCTGTTTCATCATTAATGACTGTGACAATAATATTGTTATATTCGTCAAAGATACTTGAAATTTCATAATAGCAAGTGCTAGAAACTTGAGTTTCATCAACTACATGAATACTTGCATGCTTTTCACCCATCAGTTTAGAAAGATATGCAGTAATTTGACCTTTCTTCAACGTAAATGCATCAAATATATGCTGATGTGCCTTATGAAGAAGCTGCGATTTTTCTATTTTTAAATACATTTCAGCATACTTATTTAGCCCAAGAATTATCCCGCTAGCGTCACTTACAATAACGGCGTACGGTAAGTGATCATAAGCATTGAAAGATTGTGATCTCTCCTGCTCTTGACTAACATATAATTCATGAGCTATATCATTATTTAACGTTGAAATTTGCGCAACAATTTCTTCTGTGTTTGGATCATAAAAACATTTGAAAGACATCATTTCAAACTCATTTCCAGCCGTTTGAATATTGAAGATTTCTTCTGATCTCAAATCACTTTCTAATTGTTTGACGAACTTCGCCCAATTTAAATTAGATGGCTCGTCCATAGTTAAATAACCAATATACGTTGAATGGAGGTTAAAAAGTTTAATAGCGGCCTCATTCACGTTCAAAATTTTTCCTGCTTTATTAAGAATAAGTGTTGGTGACGAAGTACTTGTCATAAGATTTTCAAAACATTGATTAATATCATTTTGCTTCAACTTTCTCACCGAACCTTTCAAAAGAGTAAAAAACCTCTTAATCGAATTTTGAGCCTTTACTATACTTTATGACTGCACGATTCTATTATTACAAAATTTAGTAAATTTAAGTATAAAAATTATTTCACGAACTGTTCACAAAATAAATAGGTAAAAAGGATTATATTGTATGACAGCTACTTGACTGTTACAATTAGAAATTGAAAGGAAGATTATTGAATGAATACTATTTTAACTACATTAAACGCAAAGTATATTCACACAAATTTAGCATTGCGTTATTTAAAAGGTGCAGCTTTACCAGAATTTAATCCAATTATTGCAGAATATACAATTAAAGATCCTGCTTTTAATATTGTATCAGATTTGTTTCAAAAAAAACCTGATATCGTAGGATTTAGTTGCTATATTTGGAATATTGAAGAAACTATTCACGTCATCAAGATGTTAAAAACTGTTTGTCCAAATGTTAAAATTTTGCTCGGGGGACCTGAAGTTTCTTACGATGCCCACCATTGGTTACGTAGAATTGAAGAGGTAGATTTCATAGTTATGGGTGAAGGAGAAACTTCCTTTAAACAGTTACTACGCTATTTGCATGGAGAAATTGCATTAGACGATGTTCCAGGGATTTGCTACTTAGAGGATGGTAAAGTACGAATTCACGCACAAGCACCAAAAATAGATTTACGTGAATTGCCAAGTCCATTTCGTTTTGAAGAGGACCTCTCTCATCTAAGCAAACGAATTCAATATATTGAAACAAGTCGAGGCTGTCCATTTAGCTGTCAATTTTGTTTATCTTCTATTGAAGTAGGGGTTCGTTATTTTAACCGAGAAAAAATAAAAGAAGATATTCGATTTTTGATGGACAACGGTGCACGTACTATCAAATTTGTTGATCGTACATTTAATATAAGCCGCAGCTATGCCATGGAAATGTTCCAGTTTTTAATCGATGAACATAAGCCAGGGGTTGTATTCCAATTTGAAATTACCGCAGATATTATGCGTCCTGAGGTTATCCAGTTTTTAAATGATAACGCACCAAAAGGTCTTTTCCGTTTTGAAATTGGTGTTCAATCAACGAATGATTTAACAAATACACTTGTGAAGCGCCGTCAAAACTTTGAAAAGCTAACGCGTACAGTGACGATGGTCAAAGAAGGTGGAAAGATTGATCAGCATTTAGATTTAATCGCTGGTTTACCAGAGGAGGATTATGCAAGCTTCCGTCAAACCTTTAATGATGTTTTCGCAATGCGACCAGAAGAATTACAGCTTGGATTCCTTAAGCTTCTGCGTGGTACAGGCCTTCGCCTAGAAGCGGAAAAATTCGGCTATACGTATGTGGACCAATCTCCTTACGAGATCTTCTCAAACAATGTCTTAACATTTGATGATATTGTACGCATTAAACATGCTGAGGATGTACTTGAGAAATACTGGAACGATCACCGTATGGATCATACGATTGAATATTTAGTAACGGAAGTCTTTGAAACACCATTTGATTTCTTCCAAAACTTCGGTACTTATTGGGAAACTAAAGGTTGGTCGCGTATTGGTCATCAGCTCGAGGATTTATTCCTTCGTTTATTAATGTTTTTAGAAACTGTAGAGGGTGCTGATTTAACTATCATTCAAAGCCTAATGCAACTAGATTATTTAATGATTCAACAGTTCCAGCCACGTAAATTATGGTGGAAGGAGCGCCCTACAGAGGAACAACAAAAAGCACTTTATAATACTTTACGTGAAAACCCTGCAATTGCAGGTGAAGCATTCGCCAGCTTCAATCTATCTGAAAAAGAGTTGTTTAAACATACGCTCATTATTCCACACCACATAGATTTCCAGAATTTCTCAAAAGGCAAAATTGTACAAAAAAACGGCTATCTATTAACTTACTTCCGTCACGGTCAAGCACCATATTTTGCAACAATCAACTCTATATAATAAGAAACGCTAGTCCATTAATAAATATAGGACTAGCGTTTTTTTCATTCATAAAGAATTCTTAAATTTCCTATAACTTAAAATAAAACCAAACAATTACGTTTTTAATTGAATCCATTGTAAATAAAAACCATATCTTTATTATGCTTAACAGATGTTCTTAGAGGCATTACAATTATCCTAAAAAAATTTAGTACGAAATTCTCAACCCACCAATACCCTATACTTGTAAATATTACCCACCAAACAGTCATGTTAACCAGGAAAAACAATTTAAAATTTTTCGACAATTTTGTGGCAACACCAATTTTTTAGCCAATTAAACAATCTAGAAACGTTTTTATGGATAGATTTTTTACCAAAGTAATCTCTAAATTCATCATTTTTAACCGGAAAATATTAAGGAAATAAAAAAAGAGCTACATTATTTTATTAAAAATCAAGGTATAAGCTGAAACTATTTTAAATAGTGAATTCTTATTTAATGTCACACATTATATGTATAGAAAAATTAAAAGGATAGAAGAGCTAAAACGAATTCGCTCTATCTATCCTCTTTTTTACCACAGATGACTCTATTTACTACAACAATTAAATCAATCTAATGTTGCAGTAATTTAAAAGGAGCTTATATCAATCAATTATTAATTGTACATTAAAGCCTATTTCTTAAACTTCTAAGCAATAAAAGATATAGGTTGTTTTCTAAAAGATTGTGGCTATTCAACTCCCATGAAAGAACTTAATCATCTTTCATTTTCTGTGGTGAAGAGCAGATTTTTGCGCTTCATGGATGGCTAACGGGGCAAGTTAATGAAACAAGGCTACTCATTAAATTACAAAATGCTATTTGTTTTCTCCATATTTTCTTCTCTAATTGTTACATTTCTGTTTTGAAGCAATATGATTAATATTTACAATTGCTTTTATATCTCTTTCACTCTGAGTACAAAACTATCGAACGCTTCTTCCGCCTCAACTCGACGTCGTACAGTACTAATTACAGGATATGTAGGACAAAGTTGTAACAACTTCTCTTGTTCCATTTCAATTGGTAAATCACCATCTACCTTTACATCCCAAAACCCTTGCTTATTCTTATATGCAACAGCTTGAAAATCACTTTCCCAATCTCTGTTAAAATAAATATGCTAATGACGTCCAGGTAAATGCTCCTCAACTCCCTTCGCATAATCGCTATAAGATGTTTTAATAAAAATAAGTTCCATCTCTTCCTTTACAAGATTAGCAGGAATGGGCGCCTGACTTGGTAACTCTTCATTATCATATAGCTCACCAGCTAACAAATAAGCTAAGGCCTTCTTTGCATTTTGAATTGCTTCTTTTTTTGTTGGGCCCGAGGTTAAGCAAAAATCCCACCCGTTTTCTGGAAGTAGTGTTGGGAAATGAATACCGAAATTTTCTTCTTCTTGCTTTATAAATGCTGGATAAACTACATTCTCAAATGCCATATCAACTACACCTATCCTTTAAATATTAGTGAAATTTTGAAATCCAAATGTAATCTTGTTCAACTATCCTGCGCCGTTAGTTGAATAGTAACAATTCTTTTCGAAAACAGCCTATTTTATTAATACAGCAGAGTCACTCATATATATTCTTTTTATAAGATTTAGTGAACGGCATAAAATTTTGAAATCCCCACAAAATAAAACATAGGTTAAAATCAAAAATGAAGGAGGTGTTATTTTGAAGTTCCTTATAAAAACAGTTTTATTCTTGTTTTTAATTTCTATTTGTTTAAAATTCCCCCAAATTGCTCAAGCAAAAGATAATCATTTAGATGAAATAGCTACAAGTGAAGGTAAAGTGGTTTACCAATTTCAATATAAATATGATGAAATTTATAAACTATTGGGGTTAACGGCTAAAGAGTATGACGTATATTGGAAAAAAGGCCTTTCTATTGCAGAGATGGCTGAAAAACAAGGAATTACAAGGGAAGAATTATATGAATATTTTGTAACATTCCATTATAACGAAATGGAGAAATGGAAATCTAAGGGTATATTGGTAGGTCATCTTTACTTCACTCAGGTTTATTTCTTGAAGGAAGAAATAGATGATTTTATAGACAGGAATCCTGTATACAAAAAATAATCTTTCTCTTGTAAATCAGACTGATGTGTATAAGCCTATTTTTATCAAAGGCTGTTTTCTCTAAAACAAAAGGGCAGATTTAACCTACAAAACGTGTAGAATAAATTCTGTCTTTTTTTGATATTTCGTGAATCGAAAATTTATCTAAAGCACCCCGTTACTTCAATAATACATACTTTATTCAATAAAGGTAACAATACAATTAATTAGGTAAAGACCGTAAAGAGGTGTATTGAAGAAAATGAAAAAGATGTTACTCTTTTTTATACTCCCCCTTGTACTTGTTACTTCATTTCAAACAACAGCTTCATCAGCTGAACCACCTCAGGATTCTGATGAGCTTAGATTACAGGATATGCTAATGTTAATGCTTACTCCTTATATTGAAAAAGAATTGAATAGCTATTATTATCCAAAGATTTTAAGGGATTTTTCACCTGCTGTTACACCCTGGAAAATTGAAGTGGTTGAAACGAGTAGAGTAAATGGTTTCCGTGGTTTTATATTGCAAATTACATTTGAAATTGAACCTAAGGATGGAGGACAGTGGATTCCAGTTGGGAAGGATCGAATGACTTATGAAATTTCCTCTGGACCAGAGGTTAAATTAATAAATCACACGCACCTAAAAACATATAAATATCCACCAGAATAATTTTATACTGACTTTGTTCATACAGATAGGTAAGCCTTTGAAATTATCGCCAGCTTTTCCCCCTGTCCACACCGTACGTGCGACTTTCACCGCATACGGCGTTCCAACTAA
>NZ_JBGCCD010000018.1:0-103606 GCF_041262405.1 Lysinibacillus sp. RC79 | reverse complement strand
GGCAAAATTAAAAACGAGTCCGGTGCAATACCGAACTCGTTTTACCCAAGCTGCCTAATGAAATAACCGTGTCTAACTTTTAGGGGTCACTTCAGAGCAGACGTTTTTTTGTGGGAATATCTTGATATAAAGATGTACCATTAATAGGCTGTCCAAATATCAATTCCTCTATTTAGCGTTAGTTTTTCAAGTTATATTTAGTCATGGTTTTTAGACAATAAAAAGAACAGCTAACAATTAAGTTAACTGTAAAAATAGATATATAGACTTATTTGTTTTACATTAGTCAAGGGGCATTCACTCCATTCGGTTTTGGTTGTTTGGTCGCTACCATTATACCGAATCTAGAGAGGTGCCTGTTTGGCAAATTGTCCCGGTTTTTATACCAGTAGGACCGTTAAATCCTGGAATTGTATCGATTACCGTATTTGTTGCTATATCGATGACAGACACAGTTTGGTCAGCCTGATTTGTGACATAAGCAAGTGTTCCATCCGGCAAGATGGTTACTTGGTCAGGGGATAATCCTACAGGGATTGTAGCAATCACCATATTTGTTGCTGTACTTATGACAGATACAGCATTACTACCTTTATCTACAATGTAAACAAGTGTTCCATCAGGTGTAATTGCTGTTCCAACAGGTCCTGTTTCCACAGGGATTGTAGCAACTACCGTATTTGTTGCTGCTTCAATTACAGATACTGTGCCACTATTTTCATTTGTAACGTAAGCAAATTGTCCGCTCGGTGTGAAAACGATTGATCTAGGGCGAATTCCCACGCCGATCGTAGCAACCACGGCATTTGTTGTTGTATTTATTACAGATACTGAACTTGAATTTTCGTTTGCAACGTAAGCAAACGCACCATTCGGAGTAAAAGCTATGCCCTGAGGTTGAAGCCCTATCCCTACTGAAATAGTAGCGGTTACAGTATTTGTAGCTGTACTTATAACTGATACTGTGTTTGATCCGTGATTTGCAACATAAACAAGCGCTCCATTTGGTGAAACTGCTATACCAAGAGGATTAACTCCTACTGGAATGGTAGTGATTGGATTGTTTGTTTCAGTACTAAAAACCGTTACATTATTCGATAAAAAAGCTGTAACATAACCAAATTCTCCATCAGGTGAAATCGCTACTTCTAGAGGGCCATTTCCTACTGGAATGGTAGCGACTATAGTATTTGTAGCTGTATCGATCACTGATACTCTATTATCAGGAGTAACTAACTGACCAGCGTCTGTAACGTACACTAAAAAATGACAAGGTGGAGTTGGTGGTACAGGTATAAATGGTGGCTTACAACGACAAGGACAACAAAAACCACAACAATGACAACGACAACTTGGATTTGATTTAAACTTGAACTTTTTAAAATTGTTATGTTCTTTCCTCACACTGCACAACCTTTCTATCATATTATATTGATACTATATGTAAACAGAATTATGTTTCTTGTACGTTTTACCTAAACCAAGTACTTCTGAAAAGTGTCGAGTGGTTTTTTATATTAGTTTCCAAGCAATGTTTGATTCCTAAATTATAGTGTTTCCTGGTGATAAAAAATAACTGGTGCGATTGTTCAATTAAAGCAACCACTTTTTGTACTAACGGTGCATATGGAATAAACAGTGAGTTATAGAGAACACTAAATATGAGGTGTTTTCTTATGAAAAAAAAACTTATTTTAATTTTTGTCATTTCTCTTTTTGCCGTTTTAATGAAAACTAAAGCAATGACAGATGAATATGATGAAATTGCAAAGTCTGATAAAGTGAATGTTTCCATATTTGCGAAAAAGATGAATAAAGTATATTCAGATTTTAAAATTGATTTGCAAGGTAACGTCCTTTCAAAACCTTATTGGATAAGTACAACAAATCCTAGTTGGTCTCCTCAAATTATCTACGAGGACATTAATAAAGACGGAAAGAATGAGTTAATCATAATATTGACCAAGGGCTATGGTACAGGAATATTAGAACGAGAAGTTCACGTTTTCCATATACAAAATCAACTATTAAATAAAAAGCTTGTTGAAGTTCCAGTTGAAGTACTTGTTGATGACCCAATTGCAATAGTATTAAAAAACGTAAAGACCGAGTTATTACTCAACAAGGCTAATATTAGTATAGGCGACAAGAAATATACAATTGATATTAAACCTTTAGGTATTAAACCTGAGCATTTATTTACGGATATTTACTTTGGTAATATTATCAACTTTGAAATAAAAGACAATCAACTTATTGCAAAAATCGGAGGTCAAATTTCACCATCAGGTGGATATATAGGCGATATTCAAATTATGTATATGTTCAGAGATAAAATGTATCAAGTAAAATCAATTGAATTTAAACGATATAAATAACGAATTGTTAAACTCCCATGAAAGAACTTAATCATCTTTCATTTTCTGTGGTGAAGAGCTGTTTTTTGCGCTTCATGGATGGCTAACGGGGGCTTCAGTGGAATTAGGAGTACAAAAATAATGTAATGAAACTTTTTTATAAAAATTTCGTACTAAGTTAAAAAGATAAACTCCATTTTGATCGATCATTTTTCAAAATGTAAATTAGCTATTAAATAAGGTTTAAAGCAGAATGGCTTAGGCGTTATTCCAAAGCCTTTTTTAATGAAATGAAAGTTACAGGTAAGAGACTACTAAAGTGCCACAGCAGAAGAATTTATTATAATTTGTAAAATGGTAACAAAGCAACAACGTTTGGGGAGGTTTCGAAGTAACCATGTGGTCAGGTTCTTATGCTGAAAGCTTAAGTAAGTATCTACCTATGATTTCATCTTTGAAAAATCATAGTGATTTTATCTATTGTCCAATGGGCAGTTAAAGTAGAAGTTAAATTAGAAAAGTATATTCAAGAGCAGAGAGATAATGAGTTACAAAGAGAGTAGCAAAAGAATAAACGTTTTGCATGATAAATTGTTAATAGAGGAAAGCGAATTTTTATATTTTGGTGACCTACTACATCTAAAACTTTGTACACCATCAACACTCACCACATTGTGAAACGGTTGCGTGATTGAACTTAACGGAGATATAAAAGAAAGAGTTATGGCTTAAAATACCCAGTAAATGTTAGTTTTTTTAAAAAACTAACATTTGCGGGGGAGTTTTTAGGAAATAGATTTATAATATAGGAAGAATTGTACTAACTGTCTTCAATTATATTTACAACTTGACAGAAGTCTATATGGGGAGTAATATACAATAGCTGCGAAAAAAGCTACTGTGAAATAACATTTTTTAAAATGCAATACTTATAATATAAGTTAATATACATCGAGATTTAAGTTTAACTTTTTTCAGCAAATGTCTTTTGTACCGAAAGCGTAGTGACAGGTACAGATGTTTATTGTAGCGAAAGCAAAGCGTCAGCTACAGAAGTCTCCCACCTCTACAGCTGGTGAGATGAATGCGGTTTTAAGTCACTTTTCAGCAGGTGTCCAAACATCCGCTGAAAAAGAGGAACTCACTCTAAGTACGCCACGTCGTGTGGCAACGACTGAGTAACCAACATCGTGCTGTTGCCGCTGCCGCTTCGCTTTCGCGCAGATAAAACCCTTTTGCTGTCGCTTCGCTTTCGCACAGACAAAACACGTTGCTGACGCTGCGTTAGCACTACGCTTTCGCGCAAAAAACATCTGCCGCTGACGCTTCGCTTTCGCGCAAAAAACATCTGTTGGCCTAAAGCCTCCGGCGGATGTCACGGAAATCGGAAAGAACTTAATAAAGGATGTTAGCCTAAAATCATCGCATCCATGCGATAACGGCTAACTGACCTGCATCGGTAAAAACGCCACGTCCTGTGGCATTACCGAAATGACCGACATCGTGTCGGCCCTCGTGCAGGCCTAAGCAAAAAGCCGATTCCGGACGCAATTATGCCGAGGCATAATTGATTAAGTAAAAGGTAGGTGCAAAAATGAAAAATTTATTAAGTAAAAAAGATAACCTATTAAACAACTTTTTAGGGATATATATAATAGCTGTTTTAATGTTATGGATTAAAACATACATCGCTCAAACAGCACAATTTAAACTAGGAGTAGAAGGATTCCTTCAACATTTCCTTTTACTAATAAATCCACTAGGTTCAGCAATGCTATTTCTAGGAATTGCCTTTTTATTTAGAGGAAAGAGAAAATATACATCACTAGTTGTAGTTTATACTCTGATGTCTATTGTTTTATATGCCAATATTGTTTATTACCGATTTTTTAGTGATTTCATTACATTACCTACAGTTACCCAAACGCAGAACTTCGGAGATTTAGGTGGTAGTGTTCTTTCTTTACTAAAGCCTTATGATCTCTTGTTCTTTGTGGATGTATTTGTAATGTTTTACCTACGATTCTCAAGAAAAATACAAAAAGAGACCAATCGTTTTGGATATAAAAAAGCAACGGCAATCATTACTTTTGCATTAGCAGTATCAATCCTAAATTTAGGACTAGCTGAAGCTGATCGTCCGCAACTATTATCTCGAGGTTTTGATAGAAACTATATTGTGAAATATCTAGGAATGTATAACTATACGATTTATGATTCAGTAGAAACGATGAAAGCATCTTCACAGAGAGCTTTGGCGGATAGTAGTGATATTACAGAAGTAATGAACTATACAAAATCCAACTACGCCAAACCTAATGCAGAATATTTTGGTAAAGCAAAAGGAATGAACGTCATCTATTTACATTTAGAATCATTCCAAAACTTCCTGATCAACTATAAATTAAACGGTGAAGAAGTTACACCATTTTTAAATTCATTAACAAAAGATAAGAATACAATGTATTTTGATAATTTCTTCCATCAAACAGGTCAAGGTAAAACTTCCGATGCAGAATTTATGCTGGAAAATTCTTTATTTGGGTTACCACAAGGATCTGCTTATATTACAAAAGCACAAAATACGTACCAAGCAGCTCCTAGTATTTTAAAAGATTATGGTTATACATCGGCTGTATTCCATGGTAACAACGGAAGCTTCTGGAATCGAAATGAGATTTATAAATCATTTGGATTCGAGCATTTCTTTGATGCTAGTTATTATGACACTGGTTCTTCAGAAAACATGGCTGAATATGGTTTGTTAGATAAACCATTCTTTAAACAATCTGAAAGTCTTTTAAGTTCGTTACCACAACCTTTCTATACGAAATTGATTACGGTAGGGAACCACTTTCCATATAAAATGGATCAAAACTTAGTAACAATTAATAAAGCTGATACTGGAGATGCAAGTGTAGATAATTATTTCCAAACAGCACGTTATGCAGATGAAGCAATCGAACAAGTCTTCAATCAATTAAAAGAATTAGGCTTATATGATAATTCGATGATTGTTCTTTATGGTGACCATTACGGTATTTCAGATAATCATAATGCAGCGATGGAACAAGTCATAGGAAAAGAAATTACACCATATGAAAGTGCTAATTTACAACGCGTACCATTATTTATACATGTTCCAGGAATGCAAGGTGGAACGAACCATACTTATGGTGGCCAAACAGACCTTCTCCCAACACTATTACATTTACTGGGGATTGATACGCAAAAATTTGTTCAATTTGGTTCAGACTTATTATCAAAAGAGCATGATGAAATTGTACCATTTAGAAATGGCGGTTTTGTCAGTCCAACGATTTATTCAATTAATGGGAAATTTTATGATAATGAAACAGGTTTACTACTAGATGATAGTCAATTAGAGTTTGCGAAAACTATGAAAAATAAAGTAGATCGTAAATTGGAATTATCTGATAAAGTCGTGAATGGTGACTTATTGAGATTCTATACGCCAACAGGTTATACTCCAGTTGATCGTTCTAAGTATAATTACTCCAAAGATAAGTAAATTTTTCAAGTGAAATTGGAAAATTCCACATCAGAAAAGCGCGAGAAATCAATGTATCTAAAATTGATTTCTCGCGCTTTTTAAGGTTTTGACCAGTTTTATCCCAGCCTTTTTTTGAGGGAAGAAAAAAGGTAGCCGGTTGGGGATAATCAACTTATTTTGTACTGTTTTTGTTTGCAAATTGACCAGAAGCTTGTTTTTTGTTAGCTTCTGCTTGTTGGATTTGTTGTCTAATTTGATTAACATCAGTCTCATTCCCGAATTCTTCGTTCATTGAGTTCATTGCATTTGGGTTTTTTTGGTTAAAATTTTGGTTGTTGTTATTCATGGATTTCACCTCCTGAAATTAGTCTGTACAGAAGATGCTTTATTATTCGTAGAAATGAAGTCGTAATCAACAATCATAATTTAATGGCGAATTTTATTTTTTGATCGATATACAACGTCCCACCATCGAACGAGCCTTATTATACAGCTCTCTAAATGCAATTGAGATGATTTCTAGTTCTTTAACTACTTTATCAAAAAGTATTTAAATGGTAATCCAGACATAAACGTGAACATTATGGTATTTATGTCCATGTATTCCGTAATAAACTAAAAAAGTAGAAGATTAACAATGTGCTAAGGACTTATAACAATTATGGCCAATACTAATAACTGATAGGTGGGTTATTTTAATGAGTCTCATCTTTATAATCCCAAAAGAATGATTGGCTCCGCATGTAAAGGCGTCGAATTTTAAAGTTTACGACTGTTAATAACGAAGCAATTAGTTGAATTATTATTTGCAGAATCGTATCTTAAATAATGACACGTTTTTTTAGTATTTAAGTTTGTTAATTAAGCCGCCTGATTGGAGAGATAATAATGGGAAATACTGATAAGTTTGAAATGATTGCTAATATATATGACACTCCTGAAAGAATCCAAATCGCAAAGGTATCATCAGATGCGATCAGAAATTATTTAGTTGACGCTAAAAGCAAGAATGCTATTGATTTTGGGTGTGGAACGGGTCTTGTTGGAATGAACTTGTTAAACGAGTTTAATTCTATGCTTTTTCTGGATACATCACAAAACATGGTTAATCAAATAAAACAAAAAGTAACTAATTTTAATATTCAGAGAGTAGATACATTATGCTTTGATATTGAAAAGGAAAGTATAACGGATTTACATGCCGACTATATTTTTATGGCACAGGTTCTACTTCATATTCATGATGTTGAATTAGTTTTATCAAGATTATTTGATGTTCTTAATGAAGGAGGACATCTACTGATCGTAGATTTTAATAAAAATGAAAAAATAGTTTCAGATATTGTTCATAACGGATTTAATCCAGAAGAGCTAACCGACATTATGACAAAAATAGGGTATAGAGATATTCAATTCAAAACTTTTTATACAGGAAATAAAATATTTATGGGACAAGATGCTTCTATGTTTATTCTTGATTCAAAAAAGGGACATCGGTAAGAAATAGGTTTAAAATTTGCAGTTTCTTCTAAGTCTTGTAAAAGAGTATTATCTGATAAAGCAACAAAAGAAATAACTAACTCGACAGATTGAAATAAGGATTGATAACTACTTTACCAACTTTAGACGATTTCAAATCAAGCATTACACAATAGAAAGATTGAAGGCTTAGGGTTTTAGATGTTTCAATGAAAGAAAAGTTATTTAATAGAGGATGCTCAATAAGTCTTTGTTTTTAAAGTTAATGGGCTTCCTCTATTAAAATTTATACAAGTATTTGATAGGGGGCCGTATCCTAAATAACGACGACAAAAAGCTTTGTGTTCAATATGTTTCTTTGGGAGTGAAATGGCCGATTCCCTTTAATGCAAAGTCAAAAAATTTAAGAATTAGTTCATTTTCAGTTTCAATGCAGTAATATTTATCAATATCGGCTTTTCCTCCTTGTAGAATATTTGCCAGTATAGGAGAAAAAAGCGATAAATCGGTCAAGCTTAAATGTTTTGCCCCTTTAAAATGAGTTGTATATGCTCCTTCGAACTGTTTATTGTTGAGTTTGTTCGCTACATAAATAGGAGTACTATCCAGTTGGTCCCAAACATCGTCCGAATAAATGTTAAAAAGTGGGGTTGTGTAGGCTTTGCTGCTTGCCACAAAATTATCATCTGCTTTGTTATAAACAAGTTCACTAAAGAAAGGGGCATCGATATTTACTACTGCACTTACATCATCGCGCGCTCTGCCTAGCCACACACTTGCAGCACCTCCCATTGAGTGCCCAAACACACCAATTTTCTCTGTATTGATATGTTGATAAATAGGGTCATTGTCACTTTTGGCTTTTGTAAGTATTGTATCAATGACAAAATTCATATCATCTGTTCGCAGTTTCATCCATTTTTGTATGATATTGTACCGTTCTTCATTTGAGTAAACACCTTTATTCGTATTTTCGAATTCATTTCTAAAATCTGAATTGATCATAGCTACTGTTCCATCCTCTGAACGAGTATAGAAGGAATGATAAGGATGATCGATGGAAACGACTACATAACCGTGGCTTGCCAGCTCAGTATAAGTAGATCTGTTGCTTGTCTTGATACCATATGCCCCATGTGAGAACACTAATAGAGGGTATGGTCCATCTGCGTTTTTGGGATACCAAAATTCCACATTAACAATTCTGTTGTCCCCCTTGTCAGTAAATTCTTCAATACGATTCTTGTCAATATATGTGTCAGTAGCGGTTGCGACTTCATATTCTCCTGTCACTTTTGGTGATTGATGCTGTGGAAAAATAATAACAGGTGAAAGTACAAAAACAAATGTCAATATCATCATAATGGACTTCCACACAATGTTAGAAGTTTTGTATTGTTTGATATTCGTTTTTTTAAGGATAAGAGAAACTGTCCCATTTACGGCTAATAAGAAAAGTAGTATAGCAAGCATTACCCAGCGAAAACTCCAGACAATCACCGATGAAACAGTAAGTATTACAAATACAATAAATACAGCAATTCTAATCCAATTCTTTATTTTTTTATGGTTTTGCTTAGTTGCCATGCAGTAGATTGCAAAAACAATCTCGAAATTCAAAGCCATTAATAATAGTAAAATTCCCATAGTCGTTCCTCCACCTCATTGGAAAAATTTTTATGAAATTATCATAATAAACGGATGGAAGGATGTATATGGAAAAACGGTAAGTTGTATTCACAAGCAAATAAGATGCAAAAAAACGGTAAGCTCTAATGCTTACCGTAAAATCATCTGTTGAAGATAACTACTGCTTATTAATTTTCTTGACTACTCACCAAGGTCTTTCTTAAATGTCTTTAGTTTTTCATTGATTTTTTTTGCATCTTTTTTATCATTTTGCCATGACAGTAGACGAACAATGATATAGATTACCGCAATTTGCAGTGCTAGCATGATTACACCTGTTGCATCATTTACAAGATTAATAGCTCTGCCAAGGACAATCAATAAAACCTCCAAAGTGAAGAAATGAATAATAATCCTTTTACGCATACTCTTCTCACTTAGATCATTAAGAGAACATAAAATAAATCCCGTTAAGGCACTTAAAAATGAAAATGCCATAATGATATAAATCGATTTCAAATCAAAGACTATGTCAGGATTATATATTTGTCGCAACATAGTAATCATCATGATTATGGATGCGAAGATGATGAAGAAATTTTTTATTATCTTTTGTACAAGTTCAAAAAAATTCATACGTATCCCTCTTTACAAACCAAGCATATTTTTAAGGACAGGTACATACTGCCTTGATATAACAGTACGTTCTCCGTTATCCAGGACAGCTTCGAATCGACCACTTATAGTCGGATAAACAGATGAAATTTTGGTGATGTTCAAAATAGTTGATTTCGATGCGCGTAAACAATTTTTCCCTTTACATAATTCCTCTAACTCGTATAGTTTTTGTTTTACCTCAAAAACGTTGTCCCTGCAGTACATAAAAACTTTTCCCTCGACTGCCTCGAAATAATAGATATCACTAAGCTTAATGCGGTGAATACAATCATTTTGATGTCCGAGTAAAATAAGGTTTTCAGTTTTCAGCTTGTTTATAATTTCATATATTTCGTCATCAACCTCATGACACCTAATTAGGATCTCTTCTTCTAATTTCTGGCTTATTTCTTCTATTGAAATTTTCATATTATCACCCACGAAAATTCAAATTATTTCAGTTATACTCGAGCTCTGTATAAACTTGCAAATGAAACACGACTAAAAAGGTTTATTTATCCTGATAACACCTCCATATACAATCCTTTTTTACATTTTATCAGGTTACCGTTTTGATTTTATTTTATGATAATATCCAGAATCTGCTAAGTCAAGTGCAGGATAAAGGGCTCATTAATAGTTATAACTATAATAAGGATAAAGAAATTTTCACTCGTTATGATTAGTATCTTTTCTTTCCAAGTTCTCTACTTTTCGTTTTAATTGCTCTATATCTCTTATTTTAGTTATTATGAATTTAATTGATAAATAAATAGCAAATATTAATAAAATCAGTATAATTGCGATAATAATTGACTCCAACATTAACATCACATACCTTTCTTACTTTCCACTTTTTTAAAAAACACATTAACTAATGACTCCTCACAGTTCAATATTACTAAACAAAAACATTCTAGTAAAATGAATATACTGATTGTTCTGTATTTGTTGTTTGTTTTATAAATTCAATAAAGTAAATGAGCGGAGTGGGAGAGGGCGATGGGATTGGAGAATATATACATTTTTGCGGGAGGGAAACTAAACAACAACATTTGGAATAAGTTAAAAAGTAACCGCTGTCTTTAAGGACTTGCTTCGAAGTGAAATGAAACCATTTCCTATAGAGGATATAAATATCTCAAACAAAGTATTATTAATTGATTAATATAAAAAATGTCTGCTTATGAGGGAAAGCAGACATTTTTATGTGGAAATTCTGAACTTATTCGTTGTTTCCCACAAGTACATATTGATAGGCGACTTAAAATACCCTGATTAAAAAAACGCCAACTATCATAACAATTAAGCCAAATATTTGTATTGGTTTAATTTGATTTTTTAAAGAGTTAAATAAACCGAATTTCTCTACCATCAGGCTACCAGTGATTTGACCAAATAAAACAAGGACTACAGTTTGCCCATTTCCGATTTGATCAACGAGAAATACATTTATTAGAACATAAGACCCCCCTAAAATACCTCCAATCCATACCCACCAAGGAGCTGACTGCTTAATAGGCTCCTTAATATTTGTATAAGAACGATCTATTACTCCAACAACGATAATTAACGTAATGGTACCTACAAAAAATGAAACAAAGGCTGCGTGAGAAGAAGAATTCAGAACTTTTCCTAACTGACCATTGATAGCAATTTGTGTAGCCAGTAATATTCCTGACATTATTCCTACTAAACGCCAAATCCATTGATTTAACATGTTTTTTTTAGTTGCTTCGGAAGGATATTGGTTAGTTTTCATACTCGGTATAGCCACAGCTAAAAAAACACCTATGATGACTAGTAATACTCCAAAAACTCGGTTCAAACCGAAAGAATATTGTATAGAATTAATCCAACCATAATTGTCTATTAGCATACTCATCAAAGTCATTCCCAAGATTGGCATTATCGCCGTTTGTACACTTCCTAATTTAGGGAATAAAAGTATATTGGTGGTTACGGCAACTGCACCACAAATTCCCCCTAGCCATATAAAAATAGGTTGGCTTAAGAATAAATCTAATGGAATACCTAATGGTAAACCACTAACTAATATTGTAATCGCTAAAAAGATTACCCCCACAGTGAATGAGATCATTGAAGCTAAAAAAGGGGAAATCACGAATTTTCGTAATTGAGCATTGATCGCTGTTTGCATAGCAAAAACCGCTCCAATGCTTATAGCTAGCAGTATTGCAAACATAAGAATTCACCCCAAATCTTGTTGAATAAAATTTAGTTTATTTTAATGAGATATTCTCCTTCTCATAATTAAAAAAGAAAAACGACGATATTGACTAATCAAAACCGCCGTTTGGCATATTGAATAAATTTTAGGCACCAAAGTTCAAATTTGATCATTATTCAAAATACCGTATGTTTTCTCTGTGTCAAGGAAGTTCTGCTGTTTTTGGTTATATGTGACATATGAAATCATTACTAAAATCCATTTTATTAAAAGGCAATAGTTAATCTATGATTGTTCATGCAATAAGATTATAAAATGATTACACATTTTAATGAAGTAAAAAAAGACTGAATATTGGTAAGGGCACTGAAAAAGTCCATATCTTCTCACATTGCGAGGTATTCAACGATTAAATCGTTGAATACCTCGCTTTTTTCATTTGGCACTGTGACTCTACTGTTGTTTTCCGAAGCATTCCGCTCGCTTTCCGTGGGCGAGCGCCGAGCCTCCTCCTACGCTTCGCTTCGTGCGGGGTCTCGTCTGTCTCGCTCCTTGACTCATAATTTATCCATAAATAAAGAAAATGTTTATCACTATGCGGAAAAAAAAGTGCATGATCTTCATGTTGATCCAGCGGAGCAAGAGCAAATATTAATAGTAACAAAGGAAAAAATACAAAACAAAGGCTTAGAGTCGAATATAGAAAAGAAACAGGGAACTAATTATATTGGCATAAGTCAACAACAAAAGGAAAGCATGATTAAAGAGAAAGTAAACAATGCTTTAAATGAAGTTCCTGTAGAATACAGAGAAATAAAACGGGTAGAAATAACAAATCAAGTAACGAAAGCGGTTGAAGAAAAAATAGAGAACATAAATAGAGAAATTAATACATTCTCGGATGATATTAGTCATTACGCTGAAAAAGAGATGGCAAAAAGTTTTACTGATTTATATAAAGTGAGTGTACCAATTATTTTGCTCTGTAGTTTAGTCGCTTTTATGTTTCGTAATAGAAAATTTGAAGTTGATAAGAGAAAAGGGCAAATTGTATAGTAAAATTGTTGCCTCAAGATTTAGCAACGAAGTTTCAATCTTATAACTTCTAAGGGGGTTTCTCCAGGTATTAATATGGCTTTATATCTTGTTGAGAAAATTATGGAGGAATCTGCAGCTAAACGAACAGCTAAAACTATCGAATTTATACTATAATTTTTTTAATTTGAAGTGAAGATGATGCTTGAATTGTATTCCAGGAAAAAATTTGTTAATATAAAATTACAATGATGAGAGGACTGATGGATGGACAATGATTAACTAATCTGTATTTTTATTTGAAATGAAAAACTTCAAACTACAAAATATAGGATTAGTCTGTCCATTTTTATAAATCAGTTTACACTTTATTTGTCATGGTTCCAATGACAAATAAAGAGCTTATTTAATATAAGTGAAAGACTAATCCTTCCAATTTACAAATTGGGAGGGTTTTTTATTCTCTCATGGTTAAAATTTTTTTCCGTAACTTCAATCTAATAAAATATAGGAGAGTGAAAAATGAGCGATTCAGACACTATTGTTACGCATGTAATACTCCGGATAAGTCGTTAATATCCATCAAACTTATGCGGAGAAATTTAGAATAGATGGATGTGCCGACTTTGTATGAAAAGTAAAAAGTGTAGGTATACAAAGGAGGAATTATTATGTCAATGATAAAAGTTCAAGATTTAACTTTTTCTTATCCAGGTAGCTTTGACAATATTTTTGAAGGTGTTGACTTTCAAATAGATACGGATTGGAAACTTGGATTTATCGGTAGAAATGGGCGAGGTAAAACAACATTCTTTAATTTATTATTAGGGAATTATGAGTATAGTGGAAAAATTATTTCTTCAGTAGAATTTAATTATTTCCCTTATCCAGTTGCGGATAAAAACAAGTATACTTATGAAATTTTTGAAGAAATTTGTCCTCAAGCAGAAGATTGGGAATACCTTCGTGAAATATCCTACTTAAATGTAGATGCCGAGGTCATGTACCGACCATTTACAACATTATCAAATGGAGAACAAACAAAGGTGTTACTTGCTGCACTTTTTTTGACTGAGGGTCAATTTCTATTAATTGATGAGCCAACCAATCATCTAGACACTGATGCACGAAAGATTGTCTCTGATTATTTAAGGAAGAAAAAAGGGTTTATTTTAATTTCACATGACAGAATCTTTTTAGATGGATGCGTTGACCATATTTTATCTATAAATAGAGCAAATATTGAAGTTCAAAGTGGTAACTATTCTTCTTGGAAGTTAAATTTTGATAGACAGCAGGGACATGAAGAGGCAACAAATCAGCGTCTACAAAAAGACATAGGGAGATTAAAACAGTCTTCAAAGCGTTCAACAGGTTGGTCTAATCAAGTGGAAGCTTCCAAAAATGGGACGACGAATTCGGGTTCTAAGTTGGATAAGGGTTTTGTAGGGCATAAAGCGGCTAAGATGATGAAGAGAGCAAAGAACCTTGAATCAAGGCAGCAAAAAGCTATTGAGGAAAAGTCAAAATTGCTAAAAAATGTGGAAAAAACGGAGTCGTTAAAATTACAACCATTGGAATTTCAGTCAAAGGAATTGATTGTTTTGGCTGATGTATCGGTTAAGTACGATGGCCAAATAGTGAATAAACCAATAAGCTTTAAAGTGGAACAAGGTGACCGAATTGTACTTGATGGAAAGAATGGAAGTGGAAAAAGTAGTATCCTAAAACTAATTCTAGGAAATTCGATACTGCATACTGGCTCAATGAATTTAGGTTCAGGCCTTATTATTTCCTATGTTCAACAAGATACTTCTCATTTGAAGGGACTGTTATCTGACTTTATTGAAGAGCATCAGATTGATGAAACGTTATTTAAATCCATTCTACGTAAGATGGATTTTGACCGAATTCAATTTGAGAAAGATATAGCTCATTATTCTGGTGGACAAAAGAAAAAACTGCTTATAGCCAAAAGTTTATGTGAAAAAGCCCATCTATATATTTGGGATGAACCATTAAATTTTATTGATATTTATTCGCGCATGCAGATAGAAGAGCTTATTCAAAGATTTAATCCCACAATGGTGATTGTTGAGCATGATCAGGTATTTCAACAAACAATCGCAACCAAAACTATTTCTATGTAGGTGAAGAACTGAAGATATAATCAGTTAATCAGGCATTAAACTATGGTGCATTAGTTGAAGAACGTAGATAAAATAATCAACTTCTTTGTGAAGACCTAAACATAAATATATAGAGAAGAATCCATTTTGATCAATCTTTTTTCAAAATGGATTCTTTTATTTATCGTAAAATACTGGATTATGAGGTTTTTTGAACAAACTTTATTTTAAAGCAACAATAAAAAGAATTGGTGACAAAGGTATCAAATCAGCAACAATTTAGTATGGTGAGGAAACTGGTATACCAAAAGGCTGAAGGAAGTGGCTATTAATCAATTATTGTGATTGAATTATACGATCATTGACAAATGCTTTTAAGAAAAATAATTCATTATCATTGGGGTCTCTTTTATTTTCTACTTTAAAGCACTTAATAGCATTTTCTAGTGAGGTGGATTTTACAGCTCGACTTGCTGTTGTTAACTCTTCCCAATATATAGTCATTTCATTGGAATCACAGATCGATTCATGACCAAGTAAGAACATTTCAGCATCATATTTTTTAATGTCATTAATCATAGGTAATAACAATGATTGCTTGAAATGAAATAGGGAATTTGTAGTTGTACAATATGCAGAATCACCTAAAAAAACAACTTTTTCGTCAGGAATATTAATAATTGTAGAGTCGTCTGTATGAGTACTTCTGATTCTTTCAATTAGGCAAACTTTATTACCTAAATCAATAGTTAATGTATTTTCAAAAATTACATCTGGAGAATTCAATTTAAAACTACCTCTGTTAGGTATATCAGCTTTTATAATCTCTATACACTTAGCGCTCATCTGATTAGTTTTCACATACTTTTGCAGTGAATTATCATCAAACCTATAACTTTGCCATTCTTTTAGCATTTCGTTTGTTCGACTATTAACTATAACAGTTGCTTCAAATTCATTCATACCAAGGAAGTGATCCCAATGAGCATGTGTAATTACCAAATATTTAATAGGTGGTACATTTAGTTTCTCGATTTCTAGTAAAAAATCTTTAGCATGTTGAGTTGAATTTCCAGAATCTATAATTAGACTACATTGGTCACCACATACCAATCCTAATGTTGGTCGTTCGTTATCATCTTGATTTGGTAAATAATAAATAGTATCACTTAATTTATTTAACATGTTATTTCTCCTCTACGTTAGATATTAATTCTATGAAAGAGAAAATCTACATGTTTGTTGTAAAAAACTAAAACATAATTTAAGATTTTCTCATTTTACTTTTTTACCATTGGACTGTACCTCCTTTTTTTACTAAGGAAAAGTATAACACAATAAACGGATTTTTGTGAAAATTCAAAATAGTGGTACCCGTATTTTATTTAAAGTGCACACTTCGTCAAAATAACAGACAAAACAAGCGCTCTCTATTTTGTAATAATAAGCACTGGATAGGGAGGGGTAATGGGATACCCCATGTGAAAATAATTTCTTTCCGTTATCCAATAAAAACAAGGTCTGTTTGGAAGGAGATTATTCTATAGGAATAATTTTATCTTTGATAGACAGCAGTATTTCTAGTTGCTTCAAAACACTTGTAGGAAATCAGCAGGCTTAAACCCAGCCATATAAAACCGGCGCCTGTTAGCGTCCCACCCATGTAATCTTTCACTTGTTGATGAAATAAGGGGTAAATTGAGTCAGTGAACAAATACTAACTGTGAAAAGGCTGTATTTTATTGAACAGCAAACCTTATTTATTTACAATTAGTAGAGTAAAATTTGGTTGACCTTAAGAAACAATATTTCTTAGAAAAGGAGGTCGTACATGGGGCTCTTAATATCGATATTAATTCTACTTGTATTATTATTAGTGACAAATGTACTGGCACATTATATTTCTTTCATCCCGATTGCTTTAATTCAAATTGCAGTTGGAATTATAGTTGCTTTAGTAGCAAAGAATTTTACCATTGAAATTGAAGCGGAATGGTTTTTGCTATTGTTCATTGCACCGTTACTTTATTATGATGGCGCACATTTTCCTCGTGAACAATTATGGAAAATGCGATTACCGATTTTAGGCAACGCTATTGTATTAGTATTATTAACGACTATTGTTGGTGGTCTGTTTGTGCACTGGATGATTCCGTCGATTCCTTTAGCGGCTGCCTTTGCTTTAATGGCTATTTTATCACCTACTGACCCAGTGGCGGTAAATGGCATCGCCAAAAGAGTTCATATTCCAGATCGTATAATGAATTTAGTTCGCGGGGAATCTTTAATCAATGATGCATCGGGGTTAATCGCGTTTAAATATTCAGTAGCGGCGATTGTAACCGGTTATTTTTCATTGAAAACAGCAACAAGTGATTTTCTTTATATGTTTTTTGTTGGTTTACTTATAGGGATTTTAGGTGCATTAGCAATATATTGGATTCGACTTCATCTTCGCCGTATAGGAATAGTGGATTCAACATTTTACGTCTTGCTACAAGTTCTAACACCATTTATTTTATATTTGATAGCAGAAGAAGTATTTCATGCATCAGGGGTAATTACAGTTGTAACAGGTGGAATTATAGCGGCAATTGTTAAAGAAAAGACCGAAAGTTTCATTGCACAGGAACAGGTGGTAACAGAACATGTTTGGTCAATTGTGACTTTTACATTAAATGGGGTTATTTTCCTCCTGCTTGGGCTAATGCTACCTTCTGCCACAAATTCTATACTAGTAAGCGAGGAAATTCACAATAGTATCCTTATTTTATATGTGCTAGCAATTGGCTTGTTGGTGTTAGTCATCCGTTTTATTTGGGTGATGTTCTTTAATGTAGTAGATAAAAAAATATTTAAGAACGAAGATACAGTGACAATGAAAGATCATATTGTGACAACGCTTGTTGGCGTTCGAGGTACGATCACGATGGTAGGTATATTATCATTACCTCTAGTAACTGATCTAGGAGAATTATTTCCGGATCGTCAATTACTTATCTTTTTAGCTGCAGGTGTTATTTTATTCACCTTGATAATGGCAACCATATTTTTACCTTTATTAAATGATCAAGAAAAAGCCCAACAGCCAAATATAATGAATGAAAAAAGAGAAATGTTAAAACATGCGATTCGTAGTATTCAACGTGAAACAGTTGAAAAAAATGCTGCTATAGCTCTAAAGTTAATGAATCAATATAACGCAATGTTAATGAATGTTGAGCGAAAACAGTCAGAAGAATCATTTCAAGCATATAGGCAACAAATGTTGGAAGCTAGAAAAATTGGGATGGAATTAGAAATAATTTATACGAAGCAATATATGACTGAACTTGGATTAAACGAATCAATACAACAGGAAATTGATTATATTCTTAAAGAAAGAAAAGATATGTTAAATAATCGAACATTTACATTGCTAAAACGTCGTTTACGTCATTTTTTACGTGAACGGAAGATGAGCAAACTACCAGCCAATGTTGTAGAACAAATTAATAAAGTAAAAAAAGATTTAAAAGATTATGTGACATCATCAATTATCAAGCATGTTCAAGAAACGAATGAATATTCTTTAGATATTGCGCAAAAAGTGGAAATGTACTATCGTCACTTACAATATTCATCTTATAAAATGGATTCTTCAGAACAGGAAGAACAAAAAGAAGACTTAGCCTTTATAGCCATTGAAGCACAAAGAAATCTTATAAATGAATGGTATCAGGCTGGTGATATAAATAATGAATTAGCAAAAGAATTAAGAAGATTTGTAAATAATCTGGAAAGTGTTATTTTACTTGAAGCGGAAGAATAAATGGTGGCTGCCTAGCATAATTTGCTGGGCTTTTTATTTGCTTTGGTACTTTGAGTTAGCTACCAAATCTTAGACTAATCTGTTAATAATGCAATTGGCAATGGCTGCTGGTTCAGAGGCATTTTTGCCTGGATAGGCCCATTAGGAAGTAAGTGTTCCTTGAAAGTAGGAGACTTTGGCATATAAGTATATCCGCCTGCTACCGTTTCTTTTGTTTCAACATCATAAATTGCATATCTACCTCTAAATTCTTTTTCTGTGTCTTTAAAGGAATAAAAGAAATAAACTTGCCTATTAGGGCTAACAGTCTGATGGTAGTTAATATCTATATCTGGGTAGGGACGAAGAATATTTCCATCAAAAGTTACATAATTTAATCCTTCTACCTCATTAAACAATAACTTTTTTCTAATATTTACAGATGCATCAGACATTTCTTTAAAAAGAACAGTATCCAATTGTCTTTGCTCCTGCTTATGTCTTTGATAAAGCTCCTGATGTACAGGATACTTTAGGTCTCTTAATGCCTGGTAAAATTCATCTACAGTTTCATCAAAATCTTTTTCCTTATTTGCAGGATATAAATATTCAATTTTATCTGAAGGTGTAGTTTGTGAATAAACAGGATTTCCTAATAACATGGAAAGACTGCACGAAAAAATAAACATATACAAACTAATTAAGAATGGATTTTTCATTTAGGTTACTCCTTTTTAAAAGTAACGTACCCTAAATGTTCTTTAACTATCCTGCATTGTTAGTTGAATTAGAAAAAGATGGGATCTCTATGGAATCCCATCTTTAAGTAAAGCACCCATTAGCTTAATAAGAGAAGTTAATTTCCGGAGGGACATTGTACCCCAAGGCGGATTATACAAAGTAAATCGCTAGAGCCCCTTGTTCCAACCCCAACGACAAGAACCGTCCCCTTAACCCAGCCACGTTTTTCCACTCTGGCATATAATTTTAATAAGGTTATTTTATAAAAAACAATATAAAGGGGATATATATATATATGATTGTAGATGTTAATGTTTTCAA
Source organism: Lysinibacillus sp. RC79 (assembly GCF_041262405.1). Lineage (NCBI taxonomy): Bacteria > Bacillati > Bacillota > Bacilli > Caryophanales > Bacillaceae > Lysinibacillus > Lysinibacillus sp. RC79. The sequence goes on along the minus strand of NZ_JBGCCD010000018.1, from coordinate 83,763 downwards.
CTTTACAGATATTACAGCAGCATTAGTGAGCGCACAAGACGGAGATGTATTCAATTTTTTTATAATAAATGATATCAATTTCAGTAGTGTTGTTTTGATACAAAAAAATATCACAATTAACCTGATAAATAGCAGCGGCAGTAGTAGTGTTACACTTGCGATTACAAGTGGAGGAAGCTTTCGTCACTTTTCAACGTTAACAAACGGCAGTTTAACCGGAGTGTCGATGAATGTAGGTGTAGGTATCATCCTTGATGGCGGAGGGACGGGCGGAGGTATATTAATTTTCGGTTCCAATTGTTCCCTAACGCTTGATGGCAGCACAATTACCAATTGCAGGAGTAGTGGCAACGGTGGCGGTCTCCTGGTTCAGGGCAATATCAGTAGAAGTAGTTTGATCATGAACGCCGCGCTCATAGAAAACTGTTTTGCTGGTAGTGGTGCCGGCGTCTTTGGTACTGACTGTGACATCGTGATGAACGGTGGGGAAATAACAGGCAACCGTGCGAACAACAGCGGTGGCGGTATTACCACAATAGCGGGAGGGAACAGTCTGGGTTCCACCCTTACCATTAACGGAGGAATAATCAGCGCTAATTCTACCGTGGTGGCTTTCGGTGACGCAGGAGGTATAAACGCGTTTGACACCATCGTTACAATTCAAAACAGTGAAATAAGCAACAATTCGGCCGACGGCAATGGCGGCGGCATCTATTCAATGCCACAATCTTTGGGTAGCAATGCAAATGCGCTTGTTATCATGAACAGCACAATAATTGGCAACAGTATAAGAAATTTCGGCGGAGGTATTAGGGTACAGGGTGTTCTAGGCGAATTTTCAATTACAAACTGCTTAATTACTGAAAATAAGGCAGTCAGTGTTATAGCCGGCTCAAATCAAGGCGGTGGCATTTACTTCTCCAGTGGTTCCACCCTTACCCTGAGCGACGGCCAGGTGACCGGAAACACAGCGGGAACAGGAGGAGGCGGGATTTTTGTAAATGATGGCTCTATCCTTGTCCTTACAGGGATCGCTGAGGTAAGCGGAAACCAGGCGGGCCTTGAAGGTGGCGGCATTGATGCATTTTCCGGCTCTTCCGTTACCATCGAAGGAAACGCAAGAGTTATCAATAACCACGCAAACAGCAACGGGGATCCCCAAAATGCTACCCGTGGCGGCGGAGGGATTGCGCTTTTTGCGTCGACACTTACGGTAAATGCGAATGCGACCTTCAGCGGCAACTCATCTTTAAGCTACGGCGGAGCAATTTGGACTTTTCCGACATTCACTCCCATCTCAACTGTTACCATTACGGGCGGGACGATTGAAAATAATACAGCAAATTTTGGCGGTGGCATCTCCATGGGCGCCGTTCCAGGATTCACACCTACCTTAACGATAACCGGCGGCATAATTACGAATAACACCGCATTAACGGATGGCGGCGGCATCATTGCCATGGGTTCGCTCGTTTCAATTGCCGGCGCTGAAATAACAAATAATACCGCCGGTGGGGACGGCGGAGGTATATTTACGGATGAGCTCGCCAATGTAACGGTATTTGCCTCCGTTATATTCAGTGGAAACCTTGCGCAAACATATGCGTATTGGGCTATCACAAGCGGGGGTGACAGCGATATATATAAGACGCATATATTTACAGAGCATTTCAGCACTTTCATCCCAAATCAGACGCCGCCACCGTTGGTATGGTCTTTTCTAAATGCTTATAACAATTACGACATCAACTATGTTAAGCCGGTGAAAATCGTAACAGTAAACTTTGTAGAGTTCAATAACCCCGCCCATGTGATACATTCAACCATTATTAACAGTTTTATTGGTGCCACGGTAATCATTCCGCCGTTTGAAACGTTTACGGACATCAATGGTACGCTATGGACATTGTTCCCTCCAGACCAGCCCGCACAAACAATACAATTAATCAATCCTGAGGCAGATTACGTCGTTACATTCACTTACGCAACAACACCTATATTCACGATAACACGTAGGTCTGTTAACGCCTGCTGTAAAGGCATTCGCATTGATTGCGATAACTGCTAACTTGACCTGTCATCGGTAAAAAACGCCACGTCTTGTGGCTTTACCGAAATGACCGACATCGTGTCGACCCTCCTGCAGGTCAAAGCACAAAGCCGAATCCGGATTACAGAAAGAAGATTAAAAAAGCTGAAAACTCAGAAGAAATAAGAAAGGCATTTGTTCCTTTTCTTTTAGTAGGGTTCTATTTTTTGTATCCATTTCATTATTTCTTACTTAACTAACGGGGTGCAAGAGTTAAACAAGGTGTTGCAGCGGCAGCATCTTTTTTCTTGTTGTGCTAACGGAGTTTAGTTTAAAAAAATAAGAGCTGTCTAAACAGCTCAATGTTCTTCAAGTAAAGCACCTTTTAGCTATTTAATGTGAAAACTATTAATTGATAAGTTTTCACGTTTTATATGATACCCAAATCTTATATAAATCTAATCCAGATTCCTTTTCATAAAAATTTTTTGTATGAACTTGAAATTCATCTATTTGAGCTAAGAAAAACGCTAGAGAATAAGCTATTTTATAATCAGGTGTAATGTATCCCGATATTGTTCGTCCGAACATTTCGTTCGAAATAGAGTCTGCCCATACTTCAGATTCTCTAATAGTGTCAAAGATAAAATCTTCTCTTTTCCAAACAATTTCTATTTAATCATCTCCTCACTTCTTAGATAAAACTATTTCGCCTTTCTCTTTTGTAAAACCTTCTTGAGCTATACTGCTTCTTTAGTTTAAGTAGAAAAAGGCACTACTCCTTATTGAAGTAAAGCTACCCGTAAGTTGAAGAAGGAAAGTGAAGTTTATTAAACAATCGCGACCGTTTGTTTAAGATTCCCTTAGTTATCTAATTCCACTTCAAGAGAAGATTGCTTATATCCCAAATTACCCTTTGTAAAAATCAGAATTATCAAAGCGAAAAGACCTAATCCTATACCAACAGATAAATCAGATTCTTTCAAAGCAGGGTTAGTAAGATAAGGTTGTATTAAACCAAAAGTATTCAAACTAGCGTGAACCAACATAACAATAAACAAATTTCCTTGTTTAGAGTTGAACACCCAAGTTAAAATGATAGAAACAGCTAGGCATAGCACTATAAAAATAGGTAGATTATAATAAAGAAGAGAAATGTTTGAATCTGGACCACCTCTTTGTGCTGCGGTTAAAAAATGAGGTAAATGCCAAAGGGCCCAAAGAATTCCAAGCAATAGCGTTGCCTTTAATGACCCAAACTTAGATTGCATTCGAGGTAAAGCAAAACCACGCCAACCGATTTCTTCTGGAAACGGACCACCACCAAAGAAGACTACAACAAGATAAATAGGGTATGTCACGTAAAATTGAGTTGTAAGACCTTTAAAAGTTGGAATCCCTCCGTTTAAAATTACAAATCCCAAATAGATCACAGTAGGAATGACGATAAGTGCAAATAAGTACCATTTTAAACCTACTTTAAGTTTCCATATTCCTTTTCTGAAACCTTTCCATGCTTCTTTTCCTTCGAGAGTCCGAATCATAATATATGCAGATAACATAGGACCAACGAAAGCATTAAGTGCAAAGAAAACATCAAAAATTTTAGTTTTGGGGATGATATTCCATTGAGATAAGATATATGGAATTAATACAATCCACGAGAACAAATATGCCATAACAAAGAATGAAGTTAATGGATGGGATTTTAAAATTCCTTTTAGATTTGTTAATGTACTTTTTGATTCTGTTAAAGGTTTCAGTACAAACCACTCCCTCGATTATAAAAGACTTCGATATGTATTAATATTTAGTCGACCTCACCGAACCCACCGACACTTTAATAGTTCTTCATCAGGTATGTCTTAGCACCATGTAAACCAATCATCTGAACTTGCCAGTTAAATTGAAACAGTTTCAAAATCACAACAACCTCCATCTTTTAAATATCCCTCCATATTAAGAGATGTTCAAAACAGCAAAAGTATTACCTCCGTGTTCAACTAAACTGCGCCGTTAGTTTAAGTACATTTCTTCACGATATTTACATTAACTTTAACATAAATATCCAGTAATGAATCACCTCTGAGAACAACTAAAGAGGTAATTTTTATCAAACTTTATTAAAATTATCAATCTTTATTATAAACAATATTCCAATTTTCATTTTTGCTCATAAAAAAGCTGAACTAATTTGTTTGAATTAATTCAGCCTAAAAATACCTATTATAATGTTACACATTTTATGAAGAATACTGGTGTATAGATAATACGTTAACTATTGACTTTTAATAAAATCGAATTGCTACTTTTTTATTATATATAATCGTTTCTCCCAAAATATAGCTCGGAAATTGATTCACGTAAACTCCCGTATTTCTCTAGATAAACTTCGCAGTATCTCCATATAAACTACAGATTATCCTTCTATAGTTGAACTATCAAGGAGGTAATAAAAATGAATTTTATCAAACGTGCATTTTTAAGTGTTAAAGCAAGGAAGGGAAAATCGCTAATATTATTTACTGTATTTTTAGTAGTTTCCAATTTAGTATTAGCGGGGTTTGCAATCCAAAATGTCGCACAAAAGGCGAATGATCATGCTAGACAAACATTAGGTGTAGACGTGAGTCTTAGAATCGATGAAGAGAAGCTTATGGAAAATGTGGCGAAACAGCGAGAAGAGAATCCAAATGGAAAAATAAAACATCCGGAACTTTTGGTAGAAGAAGCAGACCAGTTAGCTAAATCACCCTATGTAATAGACTATAACTATCTAAAAAGTGACATGCTTGTAGCAGATGATTTTGCACCTATTAATAGTGAAAAAGATGATGAAGGGGTAATTGGAACAGTAGGTGGTAGTAACCCTGGAAATATGAAAATGCCTAATACATTTATCCAAGGTGTAAGAAGTTCTGATTTATTGCAAGATTTTACAGATGGAACGAATGAAATTATTGATGGTCGTCCAATTACATCAGAGGACGCGAATAAGAAAGTAGCTCTGATTGAAAAACGGCTAGCCGAACAAAACGAGCTTCAAGTTGGTGATAAGTTAAAGATTAAATCAACTGATGAAACATCGAAGGTTGAGTTAGAAATAATAGGGATATACAAAAATTCCGGGATAACTGACTTCGAGGAAAACTTACCAGCTATGATGCATCCGTCTAACAAAATATACACTACTTATGATTCAACGAAAGAAATGTATGAAGAAAGTGATGACAAGGGTGTATCTATTAACGAAGCAATTTACTATTTAAATGATCCAGAAAGTATTGAGGATTTTAAAGCAGAGGCAAAGAAAACAAATATTGATTTCGATTCATTTAAGTTAGATGCGCATGATGCATTATATCAAAAAATGGTTGGCCCTATCGAGAATATTGCCGCTACTTCCAAATGGATTGTCTATTTAGTATCCATTGCAGGATCAGTTATATTAGGTCTTATTATTATGTTGACCATAAAAGAACGACGGAAGGAATTAGGTATTCTACTGGCCATCGGTGAAAAAAAGAGGAAATTAATAGGACAACTGTTAGTAGAAGTACTATGTATAGCTGTATTAGCATTTGGCATTTCTATCATTACAGGTAAAACAGTGTCTCAAAAAATGGGAGACAGTTTATTACAGCAAGAAGTTATTGCTGCCGAAGATCAACAACAAGAATCAAATACTTTAGGATTCTCGTTTGGAATGATGAATAAACAAGATAAAGATGTGGAACCTATCGACAATATTGATGTAAGTATATCAAGCCAAGATGTGTTGAATTTAGGCGGGCTAGGGTTATTAATTGCGATTTTATCAACACTTCTTCCAGCAATATCAATACTTCGCTTAAATCCAAAAGAAATACTATTAAAAGATGAGTAGGAGGAGTCATATGGACATCATATTACAATTTAAAAATCTAAATTACTATTATCAAAGTAATAATGGGAAGAATACTTTATTAGAGAATGTTAACTTTACCTTTGAAACAGGTTGTTTCTATAGCATTTTAGGTCCTTCAGGATCAGGAAAAACAACAGCACTTAGTTTAGCAAGTGGATTAGATAACCCAAAAGAAGGACATGTGCTCTACAAAGGAAATGATATACGAAAAATTGGTTTAGATAAATATAGAAATAAATATGTTTCGATAATCTTTCAATCTTATAATCTCATTACGTATATGACGGCTCTTCAAAATGTCGTCACTGCAATGGAAATTACAGGGGTTAACATAAAAGATAAAAAGAGAAGAGCTCTTGATTTATTAGAAATGGTTGGTTTGTCGGAAATCGAAGCAAAAAGAAAGGTTTTACAGCTTAGTGGCGGTCAACAACAGCGTGTAGCCATAGCTCGTGCATTATCTTGTGAAGTAGATTTATTAATTGCGGATGAACCAACTGGTAATCTAGACGAGAAAACTTCGGATGAAATTGTAAAATTGTTCAAAGAACTAGCTCATAAAGAAAATAAATGTATCATCGTTGTCACTCATTCCCAGGAAGTCGCTAAACAGTCTGATAAGGTAGTTTATCTTGAAGAACGAAATTTGGTTTGTAAACATTTGAAGAAGAAACGGGAATAAAATTTTATCGAAACTCTTTTATAAAAATGTAAAATTGGAGTGAAAAAGATGTGGACGAAAATAGCAGCATCCATCGGCTTAGTATCTATCGGAATAGCAATTGGTTTATTTGCGAATTTGATTAATTTAGGTGGAAACCTGGATCAAAGTGAAACCAATATGGACCAAGATAATAATACGTATTCAGAAGAAAAGATTCCCGACCAGCAGCAGTGGGAATCTCCAAATCCAAGAGGAGAAATGACGCCAGAGCAGTGGGAGGAATTCACATCAAAACCAGGTGAACGGACACCAGAACAGTGGGATCCTTACTCATCTAATTCAGAAGAAGATATGATACAAGGTTCTACATCTCCTAATTGAAATTCTTTCATGCATTAAATAAATTCTATGATACTATTGCTCGACAAATTTACCTTCAAGCAGAAATGAACTATACCCTAAATATTAGTTATGAATAACATACGTTCCCCTTAGGATAAACAGGTGAAAATTACAACATGTTTATCTTAGGGGGAGCTTTGTGTCTTAATTAAAATTTTATGTAAAAAATATCAGTAGAAATTTTTAGAATTGAAGCTCTTAAAAAGACTATATCCTTATTGATAGGAAAGTAATGAAGGAGGATGTATAAAAATCTTATGCTAAAGGATGAAATTGTTATCCATCATAAGTAGAAAATACTAATTTTACAAATAAATCTTTAAACGACAAAATAAGAATCCATCTTTTTTTCAAAATGGATTCTTATTATTAATCATATTGAAAAATATTTCTAAGAAATTTTAATCATTGCCATATTAACAAGTGACTTCATACACTTAAAGAAGATATCCTCTGCTCCTAATGCTTTAAGCGATACGTATGTTAAACACGAACACAATATCAACGTAAATACGACCAATAACAACAATGGACGTAGATTAATTTTATACATAAAAGCTTCTCCTTAGTTGAGTAAGTTGAAAGAAAACTGCTGTATAGACATATAAATCTAGACGCTTCATTCTATTGAAAGGACACATATAATAGAATTAATTTTCTTCCTAACAACTAATGTATATGACCAATATGGTATCTGTGTGGAGATATTGAGGTGTTTATGTAGAGAAGTTGAACCCAAAAGCTTTCCTTCCAGTATTGTGCTCTCATTGGGGTTACCAAACAAAACATTTGTAAAATTCCTTTTATAAAAGGAAATATAGTTATTTCGATTCCATGTGAGAATGAAAATTTTCTTTATGAATGTGAGGATAGTAGAGGCTTTAAAGGGAATATGAGGTATCTTCACATAAACTACAAATTGAACGGTTATAATGGCTACGAGGGGGATATATCGATGAACTATCATATTCTTGTAGTAGAAGACGATTTAGAAATTCAAGAATTAATTAAACAGTTTTTGATGACACAAAATTATACGATAGAGGTTGCATCAGATGGATTAGAGGGAATGAAGCGATTTAATACACAAGCCTTTGATCTAATTCTTCTTGATGTAATGATGCCGAACCTTAACGGGTTTGAAGTTGCTAAAATGATCCGTAGTCAGTCAAGTATACCAATTATTATGTTAACCGCTTTAGAAGAAGAACAAGATCAAATGAAAGGCTTTGATCTCGGTATTGACGATTATATAACAAAACCATTTTCATTTCATGTGTTAATTAGGCGAGTACAAGCCGTTCTAAGAAGAAGTTATTGTAATAATAAGGAGAATCATTTAAGTTTTAATGAATTAAATGTCGATCGTGATGGATATAAAGCTTATGTAAATGAGATTGAAATACCATTAACAACAAAAGAATTCGAAATTCTACAGCTACTACTTCATAATCAAAAAAAAGTGCTTACTAGAGAAATCATCATTGAAAAAATTTGGGGATATGATTATGCAGGAGAAACACGAATGATTGATACACATATAAAAAATTTAAGAAAAAAATTAAATATACCTTACATTAAAACAGTGAAGGGTATTGGATACAAAATCGATGAATAGGATTGTCAACATTATGAAGATGAAAAAAATAACCTATAAGCTCTTTATGATCACGTCTCTCATATTGTTATCTTTTGCCGTCTTGATTTATTTAACTTTATACTTCTTCCTTCCAACATTTTATGAACAATATAAAACCAATCAGCTCCAATCGGGAATAGAGGAAATAATCCATAATTCTAAGAATTTAACATTAACAAATGCGATACCGCTTTTTGACGATTACATCAAAAATAACAATGCCTTCATTTACCTACAAACTAAAGAAGGAACTATTATATATTCGCCTAATTTTATGATGCAGGGAATTACGCAACCACCAAATGTTACGGCAAAAACAGCATTAATACAGAATGAAGAAACTCCTAGGAATGCATTTTTTGTTACTTTGCCGATCCAATTTCTAGATGAAGGTAATTTAACGGTTACTGTATTCGCGACATTTCAACCTATTGATGAAGCGTCACAGGTTTTAGTACGTTTTCTTCCTTATATAAGTATTATTGTAGTGTGTATTGGATTGGGTAGTGCCTATTTTTATTCAAGGTTCATTACAAAACCGCTCATTTATATAAATGAGGGTGCGCAAAAGATGGCAAACCTAGATTTTTCCGAAAACATCGTAGTTCGTTCAAATGACGAATTAGAGGAACTATCCAATAGCTTGAATGAGATGTCGAATAATTTGCAACAAACAATGATCGATTTACAAATAGCAAATGAGCAATTAAAAGATGATATTGAAAGAGAAAGAAAAATCGAAACAAAACGTAGAGAGTTTTTCGCAACTGTTGCACATGAATTGAAAACTCCTCTCACTGTGATGAAGGGATATTTAGAAGGGATGATTTATAATATCGGCCCTTATCAAAATCGTGACTTCTATTTAGAAAAAAACCACGAAATAATCGAAAGAATGGAGCAATTGGTTCGAGAAATTTTGAGTATGTCTAAACTAGAACAAGATACCTTTAAACAGCAATTGGAAGATGTTGATCTTTCAGAATTAATTGATACAATAACGAAAGATCTCGGTTTTTTTGCTTCTAAAAAAGATATTCAGATAATAAAACAAATTTCTTCTTTCATGAATGTACGTTCAGATCGTGACTTATTAGAAAAAGCCTTTAAAAACATAATACATAATGCGATTATGTATTCACCACAAGGAGAAACAGTATTTATCGAGGTAACTGAGCTTCCAAAAGAAAGTCAGATTGAAATAAAAGTGATTAATACAGGTGTTAAAATTAAAGAAGAAGAAATCCAACAATTATTCGAGCCATTTTATCGAATCGAAAAATCAAGAAATCGAAATACAGGTGGAAGTGGGCTAGGTCTATATATTGTAAAACAAATTTTTGAATCCATATCTGTTACCTATTCAGTAAGTAATATAGAAAATGGCGTTCAATTTTTAGTTCATATACCTTATTACGATTGTAAAGATTAAAACGTAAATAGAGGAATTTTCTATCAACATAACCAGGCACTGAACTGTTTCATTAGACAACGAGAATAATAAAAATGTTTTAAACGGCTTGAGTCCTAATTCTAAAGGACTCAAGCCGCTTAATCGTTTCTGGTAGCCATAAGGAAGGGAAGTCAGGGGAGTTTACTCCTCTATTTGAACCAATGACTGTTTTAAGATATCTTCTAATACTCTAGTTAAAAAATCCAATTCATTAGATTGGTATTTATTTAAAAAATGAAATACATTCTTTTCTATATGCTCATGGAGGTCCTTGTGAACCTCAAACAATTCATATCCGAGTGGCGTAATAGAAAAGAGAATTTCCTTTTTATTATCGGGCAACTGCTCTTTTTTTATGAGGTTCAAACTCTCTAACTTGCGCGTAATTTTTGAAACGGTTCCTTTTGGAATTTCCATTTCTTTGGAGATCGTAATGCCATTGACAGGCCCGAATTTTCCAACTGCTTCTAAAACATGTAACATCATTATAGTTATATTCGGCAAAAGTTGTCTTAAAATTGGATTTTTAATCTTTTGGGCCATCCATTGTTTTTCCTCGTCATCTCCGTCTGCAAATCTTTTCGAAATTTGCTCTGTTAATTTAATGATTTGAAAAACAAGAGCATCCTTTTCTGTGTTATCGTACATCGTTTATTCACCTTTTCATAAATTTATTAAGAAATAAGCCTGTTTCTATAGTATACAAGAAAAAAGCAATCTCACAAAGTTTCCTGGAAACAATATTGACATTAATTCATAAAGTGGTAATATAGTTTCTAGGAAACAATATGGGGGGAGAGGATAAAATGAGAGATCAAGAAAAGATGCAAGTTGTTCGTATTTATGAATATGGCGGTCCCGAAAAAATGCAATTAGAATGGCTTGATATCCCTGAAATAGGTAAAGATGAGGCGCTCGTCAAAGTAAAGTTTGCCTCTGTGAATTTCCTTGATATTCAGATGCGACGGGGTGACCTGATAAAGCAAAAATTTTACGGAAAGGAAGCAGGTTTCAATAGTAACCTGCCGATTACAATTGGTAGTCAATGTATGGGTGTTGTTGAAGCGGTAGGTGAAAATGTTGACCATTTAAAACCTGGAGATAGGGTAATCTGTGGAGGCGCGGGAACCTATGCAACCCATGTAATTTCTTCAGCAAAGAGAATGATTCCAATAAATATAGATATTCCTGATCAACAAGCAGCAGCCGGACTGACACAGGGATTTTTGGCCTATGCCTTTACACATAAAGCTTATCCTATTCAAGAAGGAGAATGGTGTTTAATTCAAGCAGCAGCTGGCGGACTTGGAAGTTTAATATGTCAAATGGCGAAGCTTCGAGGAGGAAAAGTAATTGGTGTAACATCAAAAGAAGAAAAGGCGAAATTTGTGCTTGAAGCTGGTGCAGATATCGTTTTGATTTCCTCAAAAGAGAACATTCCTGAGAGAGTAAGAGAAATAACAAATGGAGAGGGTGTCCGTGTAGTTTATGATGGGGTTGGAAAGGATACCTTTGAATCAAATTTGAACAGTCTTGGTTTAGGAGGTTATCTAGTGATGTATGGTCAGTCAAGTGGATATGTTCCGCCACTTGATATAATGAAACTTCAAGAAAAAGGATCTCTGTTTTTAACAAGAACAAATGGACTTCCGTATATGAAATATTGGCCCGAATATATGGAGAATTTCCAAAAGTGGGTAGCAAATGACGATTTTTCAATAAAAATAGACCATGTGTATGCCTTAAAAGATGTAGCTAAGGCACATTCTAAAATGGAAGATAGAAACTCGGTTGGGCGAATTTTGTTAAAGCCTTAAGTAATTGATAATGAAATAGGGTATTCCATTTGTATTTTTATGTAATTATATGGTAATATAGGATAAATCTATTTGGATGGAAAGGATACAGGAGAACACGTATGCCAACATTTACTTTGTGATGATCAATAAACTGGATAGCATTGCCCTCAAAAAAACAATGTTTTTTTCAAGGGGGTAGTGTGCCCATTTTTCTCATTACAAAGGAACCGAGCAACCCTGTAGTCTCAATGCGTCAGGAGGTCCTTGTGTAGGATCTCCTTTTTTATTTATACAATAAATTTTACATTGTACTGCGAGATATCCAAATAGATGCTTGCGTACCTTTATCTTAAGAGGTGAAGGATTAATGTTAAATATTACATTCCGTTGGAGGCTTTCTCAAATACCAGAACGAACTGTCAAGAAGCACTGCAAAATGTGTGGGAAATTATCTGTTTTTATGGATACAAATGTACGAAGGCATAACGCAAACGGAAAAAATATATACCAATTTGCAATATATAAATGCGAAAAAAATCATACGTGGAATAAAAAGTTAGCTATTTATAAAACGTTCTCAGAGCATGTTGCTGAAGTTGAGGAGCAGAAAGAAGAATCTTCAATATTATCAACGATTCCGATAATCAGCTTAGTAGAACGAGGAATAAAGGTGATACACATTGTATTAGATGTTGTGATTGGAAAACATCGAATTGATAAAGTGCTTGCAATCCAAATTGAGGATTGGAGTCGATCACAGATCATAAAGAAAATTGAAAATGGAACGATTCAATTAAATAATCAAATCATTAAACCTAGTACAATATTGTCAAAGGGCGAACGTATTTCCATTTTCATTGACTAAATAAATTTCTTGCAAGGTCGCAACATGGTGAAGGGAGACATTCCCTACACGGTTGCGACCTTTTTGTTTGGGTGAAGGAGATATCGTAACAGGGTATAGTCATTCAATCTTAATGGCTATTTGAATAGTTCAATATCAATTGTTTACATGGAGCAAGGATCGACTTTTTCTAAATTTTTTTACAACCTTGTTTATTTACCTAACGACTTCAACTGCTCGCTGATTATCATGGGGAAATTCAGTTAAATCTAAAGGTAAGCCGTAAATCTCTACTCTTACGAAATAGTTAGAATAGAATAATAAATAGTTAGACAATAGTCATTCACCTGTAAAGGAAAACTTGTCTATAATTCAGACATCAAAGTATTAGAAGAGAAATCAAATGAAAAAAATTATAGATTTAGTTTTAACTAACTGATCTGCATCGTGTTGTTGCTGAGGCTTCGCTTCCGCACAAAAAACTTCTGTTGCTGTCGCTACGTTAGCACTACGCTTTCGCACAAAAAACATTTGCTGGCTTAAGTACAAAGCCGATTCCGGACGCAATATGCCGAGGTATCAGTGATTATCCTTAAATTGGATTATTTTGAAAAACGATGAAACTTATTGTAATAATTCGCGTCTACTAACCGAATCATAATTTTAGGAGGTAAAAATGTGAATTAAAAAAATCTAACAACTTCAGTGTTTAATAGATTAATTGATGACAAAGCTGCTTTTCGTGGCTTGAAAATAAAAGGTAAGCTTAGTTTTCTTACCGCAAAGGATAAGTATTACGATATGCTTGGCCAAAAGTTTAAAATAACAAAAAGTTTTAGTTGATTAAGGATAGGGAAAAATTGAAGGGGGCTAATGCCATGAAAAAGATACTGTTCACTTTCATGCTTTTAAGTTTCAGTTTAATAAGTGCATGCTCTGATAAAGATGAACCTGTGCCGAACAAGTCACAAGAAGAACAACAACAACCTAACATGACAAACAAGCCAAAAGAAGAAGAACGTCAATCACATGAAAATCAACAGGAACCGCCCAAAACAAATAAGGGAAACACAGTAGCATCTAATACACAGGCTGGGGCACTAAAAAATATTAAGGACCAGCTTAAAACGAATTTACCTATAATTTTACCAAAAGGGCTTCCGATAACAAAAGGTACATTTTTAACTGCAACAACGCAGGCAAAAGCTAACCAAGTTGAAGTACTATTTTTTGAAAGTAAAGAGTATTTGCCAATCAATGATAGGAAGCTTAAAAATTCACAGACAGCTACGATTATTGCAAGACTAGTAGTAAAGCAATATCCGAATGCTAAAGAAGCAAATGAGCAAATTTCATTTGAGAAATTTAGTCAAAATGTTGGTCAAAAGGTTGATCTTGGCTATAACATTAAAGGTTATCAGGATGCTGGAGCTGGTTCGTTATGGACTGGTTGGAATGAGGGAAGATGGGCATTAGCGACACATACACGAACAGATAATCCAGAAGCAGGTGTGAAGCTTGCTAAACAGGTAGTCCAGTTTTTAGAAACAAATATGCTTCCTATTCCAAAACAAAATGGTTTTGCGCGCTTAGATGTTTATAAATCAGGAAATTTAATTGTTTGGCAGGACGAAAAGCTTGTCTATACACTTGATTCAATCAAAGAGCCACTAAAAGCACTTGAAATTGCCGTAGCTTTTTACCATTAACGAATTCTAATTAGAATGCTATAAATCATTGAGGACATTTTAAAAATCCCATGAATTGAAAATAAAGTCTGCTTATAAAAATCTTATAAAAACTCCATTTTGATTAAAATTAAAATGGAGTTTTTCCATTTGCCGTTCCGTTAATAGTAATACTTTTTAGCTGCTTAAGGTGTTAGTATCTACAAAGCACTTTCAATCTTAATTCCTCCTGCAAAAAGTAAATAAACACTAATATATATATAGAAAATGTGTATTCTTACAAATGAGTAAGAGTAGTGGATAAATAGTTAGACAACAGTTATTCAATTATAAAGAATATCTAGTCTATAATTTAGACATCAAGTAAATAAGGAGAAATAAAATGAAAAAAATTATAGGCTTAGTTTTAGTTATCGCCATTTTTATTGGTATAGGATTTGGAGTAAAACGTCTTATTGAAGGTCCACCACAATCAGTCAATGGAATTTTAGTGATCGGCACAGAAAAGGATGTCAATAAAGTTAAGCAGTTGTATAAAAATATAACTAAACAAACAGTTGACTACAAAATGAAGTTCATAGTAACAAAAAAAGGTGAATCAAATTTAAAGTATGCAGTTATTAACAAAACTACTGCTGAACAATTAGTTAAGAAAGGAATTATTAGGGCAAGAAAAGATCCAAACAGTGCGTCTATCATCTCAGAACCTGTTCATGAAATTAAAGAATTACCCGGTTCACTGAATTTGTTCTATTCTTTTAGCGATGGGGATATGGAATTTCACCAAATAGACTTGAATGGACAGATGATACCTGTACATTATCTTAAACATCAAGCGTGGATCGGATATATTCCCAAGGATCTTGTTATTCTAAATGACCAAACTTATGATGAATTAACTGATTCTGAGTCTATGCTCACATTGTTTCAGTTAAATAGTGGTAGTAAATTCGATTATAAAGATAAAGAAAAGATAAACCAAGTTTTCAAAGAAATAGAGAGCGTCTATCCAGATAGCGAAGACAAAGTAAATTTTGTAGACATACAAGATTAACTTCTTTCAGCAAATGTTTTGGTAGCGAAAGCGAAGCGTCAGCTACAAATGTTTTGGTAGCGAAAGCAAAGCGTCAGCTACTGAAAGAAGTTAAAGCCTCCGGCGGATGTCACAGAATCGGAAAGGAGTTAATAAAGGATGTTAGCCTAAAATCATCGCATCCATGCGATAACGGCTAACTGACCTGCATCGGTAAAAGCGCCACGTCCTGTGGCATTACCGAAATGACCGACATCGTGTCGGCCCTCGTGCAGGCCTAAGCACAAAGCCGATTCTGGACGCAATTATGCCGAGGCATAATTGATTGAGGAGAGGATGGATTATATGGAAGTTGTACGAATGGAAAATGTAGTGAAAAGTTATGGAGAAGGTAATAACAGGGTAAATGCATTAAAGGGGATCGATCTTTCTATTCAGCAAGGCGAGTTTGTCTCAATTGTCGGTGCTTCTGGTTCTGGAAAAAGTACACTGCTACATATTTTAGGTGGATTGGATCACCCTAGTTCGGGAAAGGTATTCATTGGGGACAATGATATTTATAAATATACAGATAATGAGCTTTCCATATTTAGAAGAAGAAAAGTCGGATTTATTTTTCAATTCTTTAATTTGATACCAGTATTAAATGTTCAGGAAAATATTGCGTTGCCTACGTTATTAGATAGTGAATCTATAGATATGGAGTATCTAAATGAAATTATTAATATCCTTGGGCTACAAGAACGCATGAATCACTTGCCTTCCGAACTATCTGGAGGGCAACAGCAACGGGTTTCAATTGGTAGGGCGCTTATTAATCGTCCGCATTTGATTCTTGCAGATGAGCCAACTGGTAATTTGGATACTCGAAATACGAAAGAAGTTATGGATTTATTAAGATTCACGGCAAAAAAATACAATCAAACCATTGTCATGATTACTCACGATTTAACGATAGCATCGGCTACTGATCGGATCATCACAATACAAGACGGTAAAATCATTTCTGATCAGCGACTGACTGAGAAAAAGTTACAGACTGGAGGACAATGATTTTGATTCATAGTTATCAGCAATTAGGTACCAGGTATTTAAAGAAGAATATGAAACGAACCATTTTGACCTTGGTTGGCATCATACTCTCTGTAGCGTTAATTTCAACGATTGGCCTCTTTATGAAAGGATCACAACTTACCCATATTGAGAATACCAAGAAGTTAAGCGGAGTTTCTTTTCATGTAGGTATTTCAGATTATGATGAAGAGCTATTAAATAAAATCAAATTTAATCCCAAAATTGAATCGTTTGGTTTAATGTCTCAGGGAGACATCGTTCCTGTTGGAGATGTTTCTGTGAAAATGAATTTCTCGGATCATCACGCCTTGAAATTTTTAACCTATAGCCTTCTTGATGGCAAATTACCAACCAATGACCATGAGGCAGCTGTAGATTCCTGGGTACTTCCTTATATAAAAAAAGATCTTCAAATCGGTGATTCATTTGAACTGGATGGAAAAACATATCAACTGGTTGGTTTACTGAATAATAGTGAGTTTACACAGAAAAGTAAAGAGGGCCGATTATTAACATATAAAAGTGAGTTTGCTATTGGAGAAGGAAGGATATTAATTGAAATTAACGAGAAAGCAGACTTTAACGAGGTTATAGACGAACTAAAATCAATGACTGAAGGCAATAACATTGATATTAATACTCAATTGATTCGAGCTTTGAAACCGGAATCGGATCAATCGGTTCTGGCCATTCTTGTTATTGTTGTCAGTATAGTTGTCATTTCTACAATTGTTGTCATTTATAACGCATTTCAAATCAGTGTCGTAGAGCGGATGAAGCAGTTTGGCTTGTTGAGAAGCATCGGCGCTACGCGAAAGCAAATTAGACAAATTGTTATGAAAGAAGCTGTTGTGCTGGCTGTCATCGCTATACCAATTGGGATTGTATGTAGCTTATTGGCACTTGCTATTCTCCAAACTATGTTCTTGATTTTATTAGAAGATGGTCAGAATATTTCGATATTCAATGTCGATTGGAAGATAATATTAATCAGTTCGATTCTTACCCTGACAGCTGTTTTAGCGTCTAGTTATTACCCTGCTTTTTTTGCAGGCAAAATATCTCCATTGCTGGCAATCAGCAGCAGACTGTCAATTAAAAAAGAGGCAATCAGAAAACAAAAGAATACCGTTCTGAAAAAGCCTTTATCTTTTCCCTTAAGCATGGCTTTGAAAAATGTAAAAAGAAATAAAAATCGTTATATGGTTACCATTTTATCAATTATTATAAGCAGTGTATTGTTTATTACTTTTTCATCGTTGATGGATATCGCATTTTCATCCAAATTTATGAACGATCCTTCCACTAAATCGGATCTTACAATCTATCTGCCAAATGACAATCAAGCATCTTCTGAGAACCTGCAAATTATGGATCAGTTAAAGTTAATTCAGAATGTATCCGAAGTTTACGAACAGAACTTAATTTTTAAAATTGTATTGAAGGATCCAGCTCAATCTGTCGCGACTGTTGAGGACATCCGGAAGACTTTTGGAAATAAACACTCCATTACAGTGGTTAATCACTTTGAAGAGAATAAAGACAAGAAGGAAACCGTTCTCGTGACCAAAATTCTTGTCTATGCTTTTATTGTGGTCATTGCTTTAATTGGGAGTTTAAATATCCTCAATACGATTACTATAAGTATCATGATTAGACGAAAAGAACTGGCTGCACTAAAATCCATAGGCATGTCTCAAAGGGATTTGAAAAAAATGATTATCTATGAAGCACTGATTTACGGTTTTTCTGGAAGCTTGCAAGGCATTTTCTTCGGTTGCATACTTTCATATATTATTTATTTGGCTGCTTCCGGTGTCTTGAAGGTTGCATGGACGATTCCCTATGAGGCTTGTTTCATTACGTTTGCTGCCGCTTTGTTAATTAGTTATTTATCTGTTTTGCTACCGCTCCGAAGAATTCAGCAGGATAATATTATAGATACGATAAGGGAAGAATAATACGAAAGGCCTGGCTATTTATAGTCAGGCTATTCTGATTTGGCAGTAACTGCTAATATGGAGTGAGGGGAAGGAGAGGGTATATTTGAATAAAATATTACTGGTTGAAGATGATGAGGCTCTTGGTTTAGCCATCGAGTTTTCATTAAGAAATGAAGGGTATGAGGTGATTAGAGCCTCTAGTGTAAAAGAAGCGAGAAACCAGTTTGATCATACTATTTTTAAGTTGGCTATATTAGATATCAACCTTCCAGATGGAAATGGCTATGATCTATGCATGCACTTTAAAAAACAAAACGATGCCATGTCTATTATTTTCTTAACCGCCCTTGACGAAGAAGCGAATGTAGTAATGGGACTAGATATTGGTGGGGACGATTATATAACAAAACCTTTTCGAGTTAGAGAACTTATGTCGAGAGTAAGAGTGCAATTGCGTAAACAAACTAAGTTAGAAGAAGCTTCATTGATTTTAACATCTGAGAATATAAAAATTGATATGAACCAAGTCAAGGTTTATAAAAATCAAGAAATTGTCCCAGTAACGAATTTAGAATATAAGCTTCTGTTAACTTTTATGAAGAATGCTTACAAAGTATTAAAAAGAGATGAAATTCTTCTGGAAATTACGGAAGGTGATGAAGTATTTTTTGATGAAAATACGTTATCTGTATATATTATGCGTTTAAGAGACAAAATCGAAGATAACCCAAAAAATCCACAGTTTATCATCACCCAAAGAGGATTAGGATATCGTTGGGATAAGGATGTGTGCAGACAGTAACATGATAAAAAATACTGAGATAAAAGGCTATATGATCGTAATGTTCGCTTTATTTTTTCTATTTATAATCTATCAGTATATGACACATCAACTATTTTACGATCATTTAAAAAGTGATTCTATTACAGCCTGGGGGGAAATTACCGCCAGATTGGTTGAACAAAATCCTGAGAATGAAGCAGAAATTATGAAAGTCTTAACAAGCAATTCTTCTGATTCCAATGAGTATCAGGAAAAAGGAAGAGAAATCTTTAAACAATATGGATTATATGAAGATTTGGAGACAGAGCTTTTTCCACTTTTAAATAACCAAATTTTTAGCCATAATCAATTAGTCTTTTGGGGGTTGATTATTTTCGGAGGTCTATTGTTTTTGGCAAACTACATACAATACACTATTTTCTTCAATAAAATCAAACAACTTACTTCGACTGCCAAAAAAATAATCGAAGGGGATTACTCGGCTACAATAAATGAAAATAAAGAAGGCGATATTGCCAAACTAGTAATTTCTTTGCGTTCCATGAAAGATATTATTAGAAAAAGCATGAGTGATTTGCTTGAAGAAAAGAAGTTTTTAGGTCAAGTATTACAAGACATATCCCATCAATTAAAAACACCACTTTCGACTATATCCATCTACAATGAATTGTTATTGAATGAAGACTTGCCCCGTCAGCAGCAAGTTCAATTATTGCAAAATAATGAAGTTCAAATCAGCAGAATGAATGTCTTGATTCAAAACTTATTAAAAGTAGCGAAAATTGATGCTAGAGCTATTTCATTTGATAAAGAACCTTTAAACTTTGTGGAGACCATAAATGAAGTTTTGAATCGTTTGGAAACGATGATCAATGAAAAGGATCTGTCAATTGACTGGGACGAGCCGGAGGAAATAGTAGTTTTCCACGATAGATTATGGATGCAAGAAGCTTTGGTGAACTTGCTAAAGAATGCGATTGAGCATTCCAAACATGGTGATAAAATTACACTTCAACTCAAAGATACACCCATTTTTACGGAACTTGTGATTCAAGACTTTGGAGAGGGGATTGCAGCTGAGGAATTGCCACATATCTTTAATCGATTCTACAAAGCAAGTAGTTCTAAAAAACATGATTCGACAGGGATTGGCTTGGCTTTAACAAAAGCAATTATTGAAGCGCATCAAGCCTTGATAAAAGTTGAAAGTGAGAAAAATGCCTATACAAAATTTACAATTACCTTCATAAAATTTTAGAATGAATGAGTAATGGGTAGTTTTCGTTTTTAGTGCTATAGCCGGTATCTATGCTATTTATGATATAGTCAAATCAATCACACTAAGAAATATCTTTTATGATTGCTATATTGTAGGCAGTCATGATTTACTTATACTTTTTTCTAGAAAGTGCGAAAATTAAAAAAGACTTAAGGGGAGTATGACGATGCTTGAAAATATATTAGGTATCACAAACCAACTTGAATTGAATCGAACAGAAGAATGGCTTTCAAAGAAGAAAGCTAAAGAGTTATACGATTCAGGGAAAATAAATAGCCTAGAAGTGGGCACTTTCAAGGGTCTTTCTGAAATTCATCACTATCTATTAGAGGATATTTATTTCTTTGCTGGAAAGGTTCGAGAGGTCAATATAGCAAAAGGGAATTTCCGATTTGCTCCAATCATGTATCTTAGAGCATCTTTAGAGCATATCGATACGATGCCACAAACAACTTTTGATGAAATCGTTGAAAAGTATGTTGAAATGAATATCGCTCACCCTTTCAGAGAGGAGAACGGTAGAGCTACTAGAATTTGGCTAGATTTAATCTTTAAAAAAGAACTTCACAGGGTTGTTGAATGGAATAAGATTGCTAAGGAAGATTACTTGTTGGCGATGGAACGTAGTCCGATTAGAGATGTTGAAATTAAGCAATTGCTCCAACAAGCATTATTAGATGAAATTAATAGCCGTGAAGTTTTCATGAAGGGTATTGATATTAGCTACTATTATGAGGGATATACTGAATATGATATAGAAGATTTATAATAGAAAGGGCTGAAATGGTCCTTTTTTTACTTTTTAATAGGGAAAAAAAAGGAGCTAACTAAATAGCTCCTTTTATTTATGATTAAAACTAAGATGTTAGGTATCTTTGATTGAAATGTGCGTGAAATCAAAAGAATAGTTTTGGTTATTCCGAAAAGACACTGGCTTCTTTAACACAGGAACAACCTTGTATTTATTTTTCTTCACTTTCTTAAACACACTTTTAATGTCTTTAATCGCTTGGTTACCCCACCTGAAGGAGTGGGCTTTGTCGTTCAGAAAATCTGTAATTTTACAATTTAGTAAGATTAAATTTCATATTGTAAGGGAACAGTCATTCATTTATCTAAAGATAACGTTTATGTTTAAAGTATAAAAAATAAGGAGCTGGCAAAATGAAAAAAACAGTAGCTTTTTTATGTATTAATGCTAAAAAATATAGTTTTCTATTAGGAGATTCTGAATGAATAAATTAAATACGTATGAAAGAATAGACACTATGGATTACTTACGAGGGTTTGCCTTGCTGGGGGTACTTCTTGTGAATAGCTTTCAGGTTATGGATTCGTCCAACTATAATGAATTACACGAAGTATTATATTCTATATTCAACAGGGAATTTTACCCTATTTTATTCTTCTTATTTGGATTTGGGTGTTATCTTTTTATGAATCGATCCAAACAAAAAATAAACAATAGATACCTTTTGTATTTCCGCAGAATAGGTTTTTTATTTGTACTAGGACTGATTCATACATTATATGCACCGCCAGGGATTACCGATGTATTAATGGTGTATGCAGTACTTGGCCTGTTTATGGCAATATTTTTTAAAAGAAGTAAATGGAACAACTTAATAATAACGATTTCACTAATAGCCTTATCTATTGTTACAGCTTTTTATCAACCGTATTATGGTGAGAGAATAGTATGGCTAGATTTACTATCCAACATAAGTAAATGGTTTGCACCGATGATGCTAGGTTTTACGATGGGGCAATTTAATTTTTTTGAAAATATACATGGGAAATTAAAGTGTATTTCGATTTTTTTAATAGTTAATATTTGTACTTATGTATCTTTATTTTATATAAAGCTGTCAATTGACATTACTCCTGCAGGAACTGAAATGCTAGAAGATTATATAGTTCCTTTTATGATGATGAGCAGTCTTCTTATTGTTTTACAATGGGATAGAGCAAAAATGCTATTATCTCCTTTAAAATTTTATGGCCAAATGTCTTTAACAAATTATCTTGCGCAAAGTGCCTTACTAATTGTATTTAGCTTCCTAATTGGTATGACTCCTATTAATTCATTAATAGTGTGCTTCATAATCCACGCCATTTTAATTACTTTTAGTATAGTATGGTTAAAGTATTTTAATATGGGACCCGTTGAATTGTTATTACGATGCTTTACTTATTGGGTGAAAGTTCCGAATAAGAAAAAAATCATTAAAGAAAGCTTTAATGAAGCTTGATTTACCTAATAAATGAAAAATTTGATTTTACTTGGCTACCAACGAAATATATTCAATAGATTTACTGACACATTTATTGAACGCACTATCTACTTATTTCAGTTCGTTTACGAGATTCTTTAAGATGATAGTATTAAAGGGTCACTAGATAAATGTGACCCTAAAGATTCAGTCTTTTGTTCTACATGTATGAACCAATGCATCCTTTTTAAAAATTTCTTATCTGTTTTAGTAAGGCATTAAGTTCATTCGCCTCTTTTTTAGTCTTAATAAGTGTTATGATCCAAGCAAACAAATAGAGTAATAAAAAACCACCAAGAAAATCTGCACTTAGAAAATGATCAGTCCACTTGTTATATAAAGATATAGAAAAGACTACTAGAAACATCATGATAAAATGGATTAATAAAGCAAACAAATAGTTGATTTTTTTAACTTCAAAAATGATTGTAAAAATACCTGCACAAGCTGAAATTAATAACACGCTAATAATCTCTGCTTTTGAAGAAATGATATTTTTTCTCGATAGTAAAACGATCATATAAATAAATGCACCAGTGCCTAAACCTGAAAATAGTCTATTTTTTAATTGCAACGAAATGTCTTCCTCTCAAAATAAGATAGGCTTGTTTAATTCTTTTTGTGCATAAAATGTATAAAGAATTCCCCCGAAGAAAAGTCCGATAGATAATCCACTTATGGCAGAATAAATGATATTAAATGAAATGTCATTATAAAATGATGGCGAGATGCCTAAAGCTACATTTAAGAGATACTTCACTAAAAAATTTATTAGGATAATGATTAACGGAAGATTGCACTTCTTTCTGATGATTACTGATTCCTGTTTGAAAAAAAATTGATATTTTTTATATAACAAATAACCAATTAAAGTCCCAGGAAATATGAAAAAGAAATAGCTAATTAAACAAAATTCTAAGTGTGAAAATTGAGAGATTATTTTTTCAAATCCCCATACCATAAATATGAAAGGAACTAAAAACATTTTAGACAAATTGATTGGCCTTTCCTGGGAAATAGCGATACCTCTTTTTATTAAAATAAATAATAATATCCATACCGACAATGGCGTTCTTAAAACTACTTCTCTAATGATGTTATTCATTCTTTATTGCCTCCTTTGATGTTATTCATAATGGCATCAAAGAGGGAATAAAGAAATACGTCTAAACATATGTGGTGAAAATCAATACATAAGTGGACTTCTGGAATATCTTGTTAGTGTCTTTTTCAAAGAAGATACATATTTTCTTGACACAATTACTTTCTCTTCATTCGATAGAATTGCTTCAAGATTACCGTTAGGTTTAACCGAAAATTTATTTAAAAAATGAATATTGATCATGATCGTTTTTGAGATTCTGATGAAGTTATTGGGAAGATCATGCTCCAATTTATATAAAGGGCTTTTTGTTTCAAAAATAGTATCATTTGTATAAATGAATATTTTTCGTTCAAGATATTCTAAATAAAATATATTGGAATAAGGAATTTTTTCTTGTTCGTTTTTTGATGTAGACTTTGCTAGTAAATAGTTGTCAGAGCTTTTTTCAAGAGTTGATACTATATCTTGAATAAAAGACGTTACTTTGTGAATGTTAAATGTACATGATTCTTCTTTAAGTTTTTCAATAATTTTTATGTTAACCTTCATTTAAGACATGTATTCCTTTCAAAGTTGATTCTCTGTAATTTAAAGTGGATATATGTAAAGAGTATATCAAAAGTTACTCTGATTTTTATAATTGTAGGATAATTTTCACCAAGATAATGTATACAAGGGTATTAAAGGGTCACTAGACTAAATGTGACCCAATGCATCCCATTTAATCTGTTTTAGTAAGGCATTAAGTTCATTCGCCTCTTTTTTAGTCTTAATAAGTGTTATGATCCAAGCAAACAAATAGAGTAATAAAAAACCACCAAGAAAATCTGCACTTAGAAAATGATCAGTCCACTTGTTATATAAAGATATAGAAAAGACTACTAGAAACATCATGATAAAAATGGATCACTAAAGCAAACAAATCGTTCATTTTTTCAACTTCAAAAATGATTGTAAAAATACCTGCGCAAGCTGAAATTAATAACACGCTAATAAAAGTGGACAAGCAATTATCAATTACGCCAATCGAAATTGAAAAACTTAAATCATCTTTTTCAGAACTGAATATAAAAACTCAGCATCTTTTCCTACTCCACAAATAAGTGCCGATCCTCTTTGATGTTGCCACGGTAGCCCAATATAATATAACCCTTGTGTTGGACTCACACCTCTTTTGTGAAGAGGAAAACCTTTTGCATCTAAAATTCCCTCTATGTCTATCCATTTGTAGTCAGGAACAAATCCTGTTGACCAAATGATATTTTGCACGTTTCTTTTACTATGATCGCTAAAAGTTATTTCTCTTCCTTGTGTTTGAATGACTCTTGGTTTTATATTAATTTTCTCTTTACGAATCAGATACTTTAATTCAAGGCCAAAAATAGGATCACTTTGTTTTCGGAACCATGATCCGCGCCTTGTATCAGTTCCTGCATATAAGAGACCAATCTTTTCTAACCAGTAAAAAATGCTTTTGCCTATAATACTAAGTGGTGAAAATTTAAATGAATGGCTAATAGCAATGGTTACTTCACGATTTTCTGCAAGTTCAGTCGCAATTTGCGTACCAGAATTTCCTCCTCCAATCACTAGAACAGGACCATCTGGAATCATCTCCGGTGATTGATACTGGGAAGAATGAATTTGAAACACCTCTTGTGAAAGACTTTGGGAAATTGACGGAATGAACGGTTTCTGAAAAGCACCAGATGCGATAATAACATGTTTGGAATGAAATATCCCCTTATCAGTAGTGACTTCAAATGTATTCTTTATTTTTTGTACTTTATGTACAGTTGTCTCCATTCTCACTGGTAACAAAAAACGGTTAGCATATGCTTCAAGATAATCCGCGATTTCATCCTTTGTAGGCAATGCGTTTTTATCTCCTTCTAATTTCATCCCTGGCAGGGAACTATATGACTTAGGTGTAAATAGAACCAAAGAATCATACCTATTTCTCCATGTGTCTCCAAGTCTTTTTTCTCCATCAAGTATTACAAAATTATATCCGCCTTGTTGCAAGTAATACCCCATACTTAATCCAGCTTGCCCAGCACCAATCACAATAACATCTAACATCTCTTCATCTCCATTTCTTATTTTAAAGATAATATATGAATAGTTGTTCATGTATTCATATATTATCGTTCATCATAACAATTCCTTCCTCCGCGTCAAGTAGTTTGCATCAATTATTAGATTTTTCAACTTCTGTAACTGTCGTTTCACTTATGTTACATAAAACATTTGTACCTGTCGCTACGCTTTCGGTACAAAAGACATTTGTAGCTGACGCTTCGTTTTCGCTACATAAAATACTTGCTGAAAGAAGTTAAAAATTTTACATCAGAAAAGCACGAGAAATCAACGTTTCTAAAATTGATTTCTCGCGCTTTTAAGGTTTTGACCAGTGTTGTCCCAGCCTGAAATCCGGCATGCTTGATGACTGTGTAGATTTATTCATTGACACTTTCTTCAAAGAGCCTTGGAATGATGTTTATGAGTCAAAAAACAAGTTGTAGAATTTTTGAGAATTACATGAAAAACAATTACTTTATAGGTTCATTCTAAAAATAGGCGATAACTTGGTTTATAGCAATTGATGATAAAATCGACTTGTTGGTCAAGTGGGGTTTGGAAAACGGTTATCGATCACTTCAAGATCTTCAAGTACTTGCTGCATTTACACCGGAAGTAAAGTTTAGTAAATTAAATAATCTAAAAAACTGGTTAGGTTTTCTAACCAGTTTTTGAAATTAGGTCTCAAAATCTAACTTTTAATTGGCACCCACAATTCAACTTCGGCATTCATTGGATTTCCATTCAAAAGTACTTCAAAAATTTCTTTTCCGTTATATTTTGAAGCATTGTCTTCATTTGTAAAAAACTCATTTTCAAGCTTATCAAATAAGAGCCTTGAAACTCCATCATTTGTAGTAAGTACAACATAAGATTGTGAAGATATTTCTAAATTTTCATATCCATCTTTATGATCATCTGATACTACACCTGCAAAGTATTTTATTCCGTTTTCTATTGGAATAATAACTGCATATCCTTTTTTATCTGTTGAGATAGGCATAAGTTCTTTCATCATGCCTTGATTAAATAATTCCTTATAGAACTCAGTTTTTTCTTTTGAGTAATTTTCATCATTTACCCCTTGCCCTTGTATCTCAATACCCCTACCAATTAATTTAAATGTTTCTCTGCTTTTGACTTTCATGGTCATTAACCTCCTTTGTTTTATGCTATAATCTTATCAATATTAATATGGCAACTGTATGTCATATTAAAGAAGGGAATATATGAGGGAGACTTTATGAAAATTGATAGGCATATGGGAATAATTTCTTACCTAATAGACCATAAAAAAACAACAGCTAAAGAATTAGCTGAAAATTTCAATGTAAACATAAGAACAATTATGAGAGATATAGATGATCTTACGTTATCTGGCATACCACTATATTGTGTAAAGGGTAAAAATGGTGGTATATATTTGATGGATTCAGTTGAATTAAATAAGCCTCCGCTGTCGAAAACGGAGTTGATGTCCATTGAAACGAGTTTAAAAAGTAGGCTACAAGTACTAGATGATAACTCAACGTTTAATGCAATTTTAAAGTTAAATAAAATTGGAGAAACTCCAGATTTTGAAATAGATCTGTCTCTTTCGAAAGGTAATACAGAGTTAAGAAAACTTGTTTTGGATTTGCTTTCGGCTATACGAAATAATGAATTAATTAGTTTTAATTATATAAATTCACAAGGTGAAGAATCAGAAAAGACTACTGAACCATATAGAGTTGTATATAAAGACAGAAGCTGGTACATGGACGCTTATTGTTATTCCACAGAGCAATTCAAAATCTATAAGCTTGCAAGAATATCAAACCTTAGTATCATAGGTACTTTCTCAAAAAGAGAATATCGACCACTCTCCTATAATGGTGGTGAATGGATGGAAAAAGATAAAATTCCAGTTTCTCTTTTAGTAAATAAATTAGTTATTGATAAATTCTTAGAATTATTAGGGAGAGAAAACATTAAGAATATAGATAGTACATGGTACTCTGTAATTTATCCTCTAAATGACAATGTATTCGGATATAATACTCTTCTTAGTTATGGTAAATTCGTCAAAGTTGTTTCGCCCGATTCGTTTTTAAACAGTTTTACAAAATATATGGATGAGATAAGAAATCTATATAGTGAATAGTTTATTAGGAATTGATCAAAAAGAGGTATATCTAATTAAAGGAAATAAAAACGTGCAATTTGTTGATATCTGATAATACTGAAGCTATTCATTGTAATTGTTAAGAAAAAAATTTCTACTTTTTTAAAAAAACATGCCATTACTTGTCATGTTTTGTAGTTAGTATAGTTTTGTTCCTTAATCAATAAGGAAAGTATAAAGATAAAAGGAGAGATTATAGTATGTCACGTGAAATAGTTTTATACATTGCTGGAAGCTTAGATGGATTTATTGCTAAGGAAGATAATGACTTACAATGGTTAACTGACACAGAAGGAGAGGGTGATGCAGGATATGCAGAAATGTATCAATCTATTGATACAACGATCATGGGGAAAAAGACTTATGATTATGTAATGGAAAATTCAGAATCATTCCCGTATCCTGAAAAAAAATGCTACGTCTTCAGCAATTCTGAAAAAGGGTCAGATGAATATGTGGAATTTGTCAATGAAGATGTAGTAGAGTTTACGAGAAAGCTCAAAGAACAAGAGGGTTCTAAAATATGGATGGTTGGTGGAGCGGGTATACTTGATGCTTTTATAAAGGGAAATTTAATTGACGAATATATTATTACAGTCACACCTCATATACTAGGCTCTGGTATTCCTTTGTTTAAAGAAAAAAATCCACAAATTGATTTAATTTTAATTGATACAAAACGGTACGGTCAGTTTGTACAAATGCATTATAAAGTAAAGAGTTACAAGAAATAGCATGGCATTTCTTGTAACTCTTTGTTCTAGATTCCATAAAAAGTATTTTTGTATCATGAAACAATTGTTTTATTTAGGGGAATAGCGCATTAGCTTTTGTTACCGTATATATAAAAAGTTGGATAAAACTTGAAATTATTATTTTTTATGTTTTTATACAGCACACTAATATCTATTTCTGACGTCATACTAAATGTTGTTTGTTGGGTAATATAATGCTCAAAATATTCGTGTCGATGCCGGTTCTTTAAAATAAAAGGATGTATCCAAATGAGAGTAGAACCAATCTTTATCAAAGGCTGTTTTCGAAAAGATTGTTGCTATTTAACTCCCATGAAAGAACTTAATCATCTTTCATTTTCTGTGGTGAAGTGCTTATTTTTGCGCTTCATGGATGGCTAAAGGGGTAGAATAGTTCAACAAGAGTGATGGTTATTTGTGGTAAAATAAAAATAAAATAGGAGGAAATATGAAACATTTAATTAAAATGTTCGTAGTTATAATTTTTATTTTATTATTAGCAGGTTGTACTGGTTCTCCAGGTGAAGAAACACCGGGATATTTGACTAAAAAACAAGTGCTTAAGAAAAATCCTGAAGCAGACTATTTTGTACTCAATGATGAAGTTTATGTAAGGGGAATTGATTGGATAGATGCAGTAGAATTAACAAAAGATGAGATAATTGGGGAAATTGAAGAGGGTATGGCAAGTGATTTACCTCTGGGAACTAAAATTATCGCACCAAAAGAAAGGAGAGATATTCTTATAGTAGAAAATAACGGAATAGAAATAAGATATTTACTTCAACTGGGAGAGTAATCAAAAAGTTGTTCAACTAACGGGGGTGCTTTAGTTGAAGAAGATAGCCAAACTAGAAGCAACAATCTTTGAGAAAACAGCCTTATCTAAAAAGATACGACTAAACTCCACCCACTAAGTTATATAATCAGATTATACATCTTTTTCAGTATAAAACTTTATTGTAAAGTATAGTTCTTTTTTGTCGAGTATACATTTTTGTAACTGAAGATTATGCGGATCAGTCGCAAGAAAATGTTTATAGGAGGCTGGTATGAAAAAGTGTAAAAAATGTAATGGTCAAGGTTATAAGCTTATTAATGATGGTGAGCGTAAAAGTAACAGACGCATTGAATAAGAACTTTATTATTTTTGGAGCAAGTCAAGGTTTAGTCGTTGCGTTTGTAAAAAGCTTACCTCAATGGAAATACTGTATGGATGTTGTTTACCAAGATAATATATACAAAAGAATAATAGATTTATGAACTAAGCTATTTCTAAGCAGAGGAATCTGTCCGTAGAAATGGCTTTTTGTTGTATGTAAAAATTTGTTTGAAAAATTCAGTCTTGTATCATTTTTAAAACCTACAATGAAGTCAAAGGAAAGGAGTAATGTAGATGAAAATGAAAAAAATTAGTCTTGTTGTAGTTCTTATATTAGCAGGTTTTATAACAAATGACGTAGTCGTACATGCAGATGATCATAAACATGAAGATAAAAAACAGGAAAAGTATAAAGACCATAAGGACTATAAAGATCACGACGATGATGATGACGACGATGACGATGAGAAATATTACTATGACGATGAAGAAAAAGGTGAAACTTACTATTTTCAAGATGCAGTAAGTACAAAAGGGACTTGGAATATTTGGACACGAACAGTTGCTGCAGATAAAGAAGTGCTACCTTTTACAAGCTCTCAAAAGGTCACGTTAAAGGTAGAAGGTACAAATAAGGAGCTGAGCTTTTTTGTTATACCAAAAGACGGGGAATTATTTGTACCGGGAAAAGCAGTAGCACAGGTTCTAGGAGCAAAAGCAACCTTTTACAAAGTAAGTAAAATTTTAGATATCCAAAATGAAGCAAATGAATTAATTTACCGGGCTGGAACTAACGTTATTTATGATAACAATGTGAAAACACCATCTCCTGCACAAGTATTTTACATGAATGAAGAATTATATGTACCTATTAGTACAATAACGAATGGCTTAGGCTATATAGCAGAGTGGCAAGAAAATAATCAAACATTTGTCTGCCAGCCAATCACGAATTAGGGGGAAGCACTATGAAAGATCCGAAAAAGGCAAAATGGGTATTAGGTGCGTCAGGGATTCTTTTGTCTGCGGCGATATTAACCCAAATTAACAGCCCAACAGAAGCCGAAACTACACGCACAAATAATATTCAGGAAGTAGATCAGGAAAATATGACGAAAAAAGAAAAAGAACTAGCTCAGCTGGATTGGACAAACTTTGAAATGACAAGTCAGCCTGCCGTCAAAAGCGAGCGCAAAACGAAAAGAACTTAATGGAGTTGGTCGTGTGGATACACTAACTTTGCAAATAATGAATACTGAATTTTATATAGCTATGCCAAAAGGTGTTCATTTCGTATGGAAAGAAAAAGCTGAGAAATGGCTTCACTACGTAGCAAAAGAATGGTCAAGATTTCAATCGAATAATGAATTATCACAACTTAATGATTTAGAAATGGGAGAAACGCTACGCATTAGTTCGTTACTATATGATTGTTTAATGCAAGCGGATCAATATTATCAACTTTCTAATGGTTTATTTTCACCATATCTTAAACGCCAATTAGAACAGCATGGCTACAATCAATCTTTTCCATTTGATGCAGCTAAAAGCAAGGCATTTCAAAACAAACCTCTGATTGCAGATCAAGCATTTCAATTTCTAGGCGACGCGCAAGTAATGAAAGTAGCACCGCAGGAAATTGATTTAGGTGGATTTGCCAAAGGGTATGCTATTGAAAAATTGGCGAATTGGCTTGAAGAAGAGGTATCTCCTGATTACGGACTAATAGACGGGGGAGGGGATATGAAAATGTGGTCTTCCGGGGACAAGACTTGGACAATCGGTGTTGCAGATGCCTGGGATATCGATAAGGAAATTAGCTCGATTAAGATGAAAACAGGTGCCATCGCAACATCTAATCGAGTTTATCGAAGCTGGATGCAAGGAACATTGAAGAAACATCATTTATTAAACGGACAAACAGGTGAAATTGCAAATACTGAAGTATTACAAGCTTCAGTCGTAACGTCTTCTTTATGTGATGCAGAGGTTGGTGCAAAGCTTTGCTTTCTTATGGATGAGGGTGAATTGCAGCAATGGTTCGAAAATAATTGTCAACAAAGTGCCCGTTTCATTGTTAAAGAAGGGCAAGCACCAAATTGGATGATAACGGGGGTGTAATAAATGATCTTCAGTACGTGGGAATGGATTCGATTATTGGGGTTTTTAGCGTATTTTTACTTTACGATTTCCATTATATTTGGGTTGTTGAGAAAATCATCATTTATAAAATCACATAAAAATTTAATTTATCATATACATCAAAATGCGGGATGGCTAGGATTAATCACCGTAATCGCGCATATGTTAGTCCTTTTAATCGATCATTATGAGCCGTATAGCATAGTAGGAATTTTAATTCCTTTCTCAGCAAAATATCAGTCTCTACCATCGGCACTTGGAACAATAGCATTTTATTTGTTTTTAGTAGTAATCATGACATCAGATTTATGGATTAGAACAATGAATCGCTCGTTATGGAAAAAGCTACACTTTCTTGTGTTACCAGCATGGGCATTATCACTTGCTCATGGAGTGTTAATAGGAACGGATACAGAAAATACGTTAATTATCATGTTTTATGTAGTTTCTGGGGGAATTACCATGTTAGTGCTGGTTGCAAGAACAATAAGCCAGTTCATGAAAAAAGTAAATGTTTCAACGTCACAACAATAAGAGGAAGCAGGGCTGTTTTAAAAAGCCCCGCTTCCTTTAAGTTGAACAATATTTATATAGGGAATTCAATATGAAATGTAGTGCCTTTATCGACTTTACTTGTCGCATAAATTTTCCCCTCATGCTGCTCCACTATTGCTTTTGCTATGGCAAGACCTAAACCAGTACCATTTCGTTGACGAGCAGCATCACTTCGGTAAAATCGCTCAAACACTAAAGGCAATTCCTGTTCAGTCATACCAACGCCGCTATCAGCAACAGTAATTTTTATAGAGTCTTTATTTTTAAAAAGCGCAAGCGTTATTGCTCCACTATTTGTATATCTTATCGCATTGTCTAAAAGAATATAGAGTAGCTCTTGTATCTTTGAAGCATCACCAAGCAGCTCGATGTTTTCTTGGATTTCAGTAGAAAACCGGATTTCAGGAGGCATAATCCTTTGGAATTTCGTGCTCACTTTTTTGAGTAAAGTTGATAACGGTATGGTTTCTTTTTGAATGGAAACCTGCTGCTGATCGTGTCTTGCTAAGAACAGTAGCTTTTCTATGAGCTCTTTCATTATTTCAGCCTCATCTTTTAAATCCGCAATCAATTCTTTTCCAAAAGGACTTAATTGCTTTGCTTCCTCATCTTCTAAAATGTCAAGTGAACTATAAAAAATACTTAGTGGTGTTCGTAATTCATGAGATGCATCAGATACGAATTTTTTTTGCTTATCGAACGACCATTGAATAGGGATCATCGCTTTACCAGCCATATAATAAGCCAGTAGACCGATTAAGACCGTTGAAATACAAGTTAATACTATTAGTAAATACTTGGTCATTTGGAAAAAATGATGCTGTGACGTCACAGATTTACCAACGATAATATAGCCTGCTACAGTATCATCGTTGTAAATTGGCTTTTTCAAAATTAGAAAATGCTCTTCTTGCCATTCATAATGCTGTACGAGTTCCTCATTAGGATTCCTATTGCCAAACGCTTTTTCGAGCTGATTCTTCAGTCCCTTAAAAGATTCGTCACCATGGACAAACTTATGATCCTTTGTGTAAATATAATAAAAAAAACTGCGATTTGGATCATAATTTAAAGTTTTAGTGTTGGCATAAGCATGTTCAAAGAAATCATGCTCTTGTCTACCATAAAAGTCTTCTAATTCGTTTATTTGTTGATTTTCCATTAATTTTACGAGGGAAAAGTATAGAACAATAACGAATAGTGAAAATAACAAAAAGTAAAGAGTTGCATACAAAAAGGATAATTTTTTTTTCGTTTTATGAAACATTAGTCTTCCCTCAGTTTATAGCCAATCCCTCTAACATTTTGAATACGTGATTTGGATTGACTATCATCAATTTTTTTTCGAACAAGCTTGACTAAAGCATCTAAGGAATTATTCGAAACATCGTAATCGTAGCCCCATATATAAATACAAATTTGTTCTCTAGTTAGTACACGACCTTTATTGATAAATAAATATTCTAACAGTAAAAATTCGTTTTTTGTTAGATCTATACTTTCATTATTGTACAAAAACACGCGGGAATCTACATTCAGCTGTAATTGATCGATCTGGATGACCTGTTCTATCACTTTATCTTTTCTTCGTAGTAATGCACGAACTCTCGCTAACAGTTCCTCTATTTTAAATGGTTTCACTATGTAATCATCTGCGCCACTATCAAGACCTTTAATAATGTCCTCTGTATCGTCCTTCGCTGTTAGCATTAAAATACTACCATTGAATCCAGTATTTCGTAGCTGTTGGCATACTTGAATTCCACTAAGGTGCGGCATCATCCAATCTAAAATAACAAGATCATAGTTCTCAGTAAGCGTGTGGTCTAGCGCTTCCTGTCCATTCTCCGCTTCAGTCACATGGTGAAATCCTTTCTTTAACATATGAACGATATTTCTTCTTAATCGTGCATCATCTTCTGCTAGTAATATTCTCAAGGCAGCTTCCTCCTAGTACCTATATTCAACTAAGTATACGCATTAAAAATGAAATGAAACTGAAAAAAGTTCCTTCCTTCCTTCCTTCACTATATGTATTCCATACTTCGATAAGAGTTGAAGCTTTTCCTATCTATAATGTTCTTAAATATAGAAATAGGGGGACAAATAATGAATATTTATAAATTTACAGCATTGTTAGTTTTAACGACATTTTTAATGGGATCTTCATTTGCCATTGTTAAATTGGGATTGCCTTATGCATCTCCGCTGTTATTGGCTGCACTCCGCTTTATACTTGCAGGGATAATGATGGCTGTCGTCGTGTTAGCGTTAAAAAGACCTCATCCAACTTCAAAAGAAGGCTGGATGAAAATTTTAACGATTGGAGCATTTCAAACTGCTGGTGTAATGGGCTGTATCTTTTTAAGCTTACGGACAATTACGGCAAGTGAATCCTCTATTCTAACATTTACGAATCCTTTGCTTGTAGTCATCTTCGCTACAATATTTACGAAAGCGCGCTACCGATTGTATCAATGGTGTGGTGTTTTCTTGGGGTTAATTGGTGTTACGATTACAATGGGTATGCAGATTGAAGGAAAAATCGGAATTCTTTTTGGAATTCTTTCAGCTGTTTTTTGGGCAATTGCGACACTACTGGCTAAAAAATGGGGCGTTTTATTTGATACATGGGTGCTATCAGCCTATCAAATGCTTTTTGGTGGCTTATTACTTTTATTGGCGAGTTTTGTATTAGAACAACCATTTTTTACTATGAATAGTCATTCTTTATTCATTTTATTATGGCTCAGTATTTTCTCGTCAATTGTTCAATTTGCCGGCTGGTATTATCTTTTACAAAATAGTGATCCTGGAAAAACGAGTGCCTTTCTGTTTTTAGCTCCTTTTTTTGGCGTTATAACAGGCTGGATATTATTAAATGAACCATTAAAACCATCGCTAGTTGTAGGAGGCTTGTTTATAATTGCTGGTATTTACTTGGTGAACCGTAATTTTACAACTAACGCTAAAAAAATATCCGCGGAGAGTCGAGTATAGACTGTTCGCGGAAAGAAGGTAGAGCCCTGTGCCAGTTTAGACATCTAACTGAAAAACTTCTTTAAAGCCAGCCCTTCCTTTTTCAGTCACTTTAATGGCACGAATAGATGGGACACGAGTCACCCATCCCAAGCTTAAAAAATGAGTAAGCATTCCTTGACCAAGTGCACCAGCTAGATGATAACGTCGTTCGCTCCAATCCAAACATGCATGGGAAAATGATCGACGCTTTCTTTTTAAATCATCTAAATCAAGACCGAAATCCGTAAAAAATTGTGCACCTTCAGATGTTATGAGAAACTGTTTTTCTTCTAGTTTTAGATAGCCTGCGTTAACCAAAGAGTCTGTTAATTGAACGCCTAGTTTACCAGCTAAATGGTCATAGCAAGTTCTTGCACCTTGTAGTAATTTCATTTGGCTTGATTGTTTTAATGAGCGTACTTCAGGTGGTGGAGAAATCGCTAGGAAGGATTCTAGTAAATGAGCAATTTCTTCGTCTGCTAATTGAAAATATCGATGACGGCCTTGTTTCTCTACTTTCACAAGTTTACCGTCTACTAACTTTGCAAGATGAAAGCTAGCTGTCTGGGGTTTAATGGCAGCCATATAAGCTAATTCACTTGCAGTATGAAAACGACCATCCATCATACTAGCAAGCATTGTAGCTCTTGAAGTTTCTCCAAGGAGAGAAGCGATTTCAGCCATGTTTGGATTAATACCCATTTGTCACAATCCTTTCTGCATTCCACATTATCGATATTCGTAAAAGTATTTATCGTTTACAATAATACATATAGAGGAGGGAGTAAATAGTAATGGAAACTTATTATGCCGTAATTTTTACATCGCAAAGAACAGACGAGGATGGAGAAGGCTATGCCAAGATGGCAGAAGTAATGGATGAACTAGCACAAAAACAGCCCGGTTTTCTCCGTGTAGAAAGTGCTAGAAATGCTGAAGGGAAGGGCATTACTGTATCCTATTGGGAGTCACTAGAGGCTATTCAGGCATGGAAAGAAAATTCAAAACATCTAGTCGCACAGCAATTCGGAAAAGAAAAATGGTACATGCAATATAATGTGGAAATTTGTACAGTCATAAAAGATTATTCTTTTACAATGTAATTAAATCGAGAAACGTTAAAACGATTATTTCAATTAGAAGGTGTTAAAATATGACTACGTTTATTTTAGAAGAATGGCATGAACAAAGAAAAAATTTCAATCCTTCTGA
This sequence comes from Lysinibacillus sp. RC79, assembly GCF_041262405.1. Lineage (NCBI taxonomy): Bacteria > Bacillati > Bacillota > Bacilli > Caryophanales > Bacillaceae > Lysinibacillus > Lysinibacillus sp. RC79. The sequence goes on along the minus strand of NZ_JBGCCD010000018.1, from coordinate 46,814 downwards.
TCCTGTTAGCATTAATCGAATGCATGAGTTCAAGGAAAAAGTGAAACTTCAAGAGGTAACTGAAGGGAATTTGAGGATCCTCGTAGATATCTACTGTATGCTTAGAATGTATTCTGATGCATATAAAATTTTTACTTCAGTTATGGATTTAGGGAACAAGAAAGATCAGAAAAAATTTGGATCAATAAAATATTACATAGATAATCCGAATTGTGTGAAGCCTTTGTATCCTTGTAAAATTAGAGAGGATAAAATAATTAAAACAATAATACCTAAATTTAAGTATTTGCCAGACCCATTAAAATCTAAAATCTTTGAAGCGGAAGAAGTTGTAACTTGTGATTGCTGCGAACAGGAAGTAGATGTTTATTATACTGGAGGTATTTACGCAGTTGAAGAGGTTGATTATCTCTGTCCTACATGTATACATAGTGGTACAGTTGCTAAAAAATACGACGGTTCTTTCCAGCAAGATCTAATCAATGATGAGAATGTTGTCAATTCCGACTTTACTGAGGAGGTAATGTGTAGAACGCCTGGTTATGTAAGTTGGCAAGGTAATAATTGGATGGCTCATTGCTCAGATTATTGTGCATTTATTGGCTATGTTGGCTGGAGTGAGTTAGTGGAGTTGGGCATTACAGAACAATTTGAAAATTATACTGGTTTTTCTACTGAGGAGTTGTCAGAATCACTGATGAATAATGGGCATCATCAAGGGTATTTATTTCAATGCTTAGAATGTGGTCGCTATGTCCTTTATTCTGATTTTAGTTAAATTTGAAAAACAGTCTGTGAGGAGGAGGAGAATTGGGCAATTTTTTTCAACGATATATTGATTCGTGGCGCTTTAATGGTTGGTTTGTCCACGATATCTTTCTAGGTATCATCATTGGCGTTGGGCTTTTATTATTATTGTATGCTTTGTTCAAACGCCGACTTAATCTTGCTCTTATCATTACTTTTATCCTTTACGCTTTTTTAGGTAATCTTTTGATGATTGTTTTTGGTTTAGCTGGTCGAAGCTTCCCAATCAATTCCGAATCTCCTATTTATACAGATGATGCACAGAAAATTGCTGTCCAAATGGTTGAAGGATCTGAAAATAATGGTACAACTAATGGCATTACGCAAATTATTTCACATCATCAAATTGTAGCAATTAATTTGCAAACAGGTGAAAAACAGTGGACGAAATCTTCTTCAAGTAAAGAGACACTCATTGGCAATTTTATGGGCGGACTTCTTGTTCATCATCGTGATGATGAATACGGAAAACTTTCCCTCTTAGATATTCAAACTGGAAAAGAAAAGCTTTCTGAAAAAGAATTTACGGAAAAACATAAACAGTTAATTGATGTTTTAGATAATGGTTCCCACAATATAGTCTTGTTGCAAAATAATCTTTATTTAGAGGGTGTCGATGGAAAATTTTATCGCTTTGATGGCAAAAATTTAAGCGAAGATCACAAAGCGGAAACATATCTTTCTACAAAATTTTTCATAGAATCCGATATTCCAGGTTACTTTGCTTCGTATAATCAACCGTTGGAGGATTATCAAGAGGTTCGAGAATTTAGTAGCAATGTATTAGCTGAACCTTCTATTCAAGCATACAAGAATCTTGAGCCGGCTTTATTAGATGTTGATCTGCAACAACAAACAGCCATTGTATCTTATCGACAAACGAAGCGAGAAAGTGCAGACAGTATCGTATTATCATATGATATGAAAAACCATCGCATTATTTGGGAAGAAAATATAGGTGTTGTTAACGCTGAGCAAAAAAATCCGGGTGTTCGTACTTTAGAGAACTACTACGCGATTCAAGCAGGAGATGAGTTTTTATTGTTAGATAAGGATACGAAAAAAGAAATGTTCAGATATCAGCTACGTTGGAATCGTCCAGTTCGGTGAAAATTACAGAGCATTGTATTATTTATCCCCTCCAAGTAACGACTTGGAGGGGATTTTTTATAGAGTTGCTCAATGTATCACAAAATGATATATTATTTAATGATATATCGTTTTATGATATATTGGAGGTGTAGACAATGAAATCATTAGAGCAGTTAACAGATTCTGTTTTTTATATTATGGCTGCCTTAACAGAGCCACGACACGGCTATGCGGTCATGAGTTTAATAGAGGAGACAACAAAGGGTACTTTCGTAGTTGGTCCAGCATCCCTTTATACAATTATAAAAAAACTATTAGCTGAACAGCTTATTCAGCTACACGATGATTCGGATTCTCGCAGAAAGGTCTATGTCTTAACGGATAAAGGTCGAGAAATATTGCTCGAAGATATCGAAAGAAGAAAGGTTATGATTCAGTTGGCAGAGCAGGGACTACAAGGGGGGCAAAAATAGTGAGAAATAGGAGATATATGGCATCATATGGTTTAGCTTTTTCTGAGGAGCGCGATATGAAAAAATTAAGCGAAAAAGCAGCAAAGGGCTGGCATTTAAAAAGATTTGGATTTGCTGGCTATGGGCTAGAGAAGGGTGAACCAGAAGACGTCATTTTTAGTATTGATTATCGTAAATTACGGAAGGATGAAGAAGAGGAGTATTTTGAGCTATTTGCTTTCGGTGGCTGGACACATGTTTGTTCTAGTGCAGATATGCATATTTTTAAGGCAGTACCAGAAACTACACCCATTTATAGTGACGCTGAGTCTTCTATTGATAAATTAGCGCGTCTTGCAAAGCCTGTAAATCTAGCAGCATCCATTGCCCTTACTATAACGATGGTTTTGTGGGTATTTATGACATTTACGACTGGGATAATTCAACACATTGCAGAGCAAGGATTTACATATTCCTTTGTTTTTACTGTTCCAGCAGTGATGACTTCTGGTGGAGTTTACTATCATATGTGGAAAAACCTACGATTGAAATCTAAGCATATATAAAGAACGAACAGCTGAAGCTTATCAGCTGTTTTTTCATGTTGTTGAAAAATTATTATGTCAATGAAATTATGCTATTAAATAAAGTAAGGGTGTTCGGCAAAACGAGGGGATTGATTTCCGTTCCAACTGGGCGCATCGGGGAACAGATGTTTTCTTGTGCGAAAGCGAAGCGCAAAAAAACAGCAACTTCTTTGAAAGAAATGGCACGGCGAATGCCTGCAGTAATGAAGTCTTTGCTGAAAAAGAAATAGATGCACCGAACCACAGGAAAAACTGACTTATTGTCGAAATATCATATAATTAAAGTGTGTTTTGGGATAATTATTTTTACAATCTGAGCATGTCAAATGTTTGATGACAATATAATAGTACAGTTGCCTACATTAATTGGTAGTACACCTACAAAATAGGAAAACCATAACTAACTACTCGGTGAGAAAGGATAAGATGGAATGAATATTGGGAATAGCGTTGCGCTTATTGTAAGTCTGATTTTTTCAAGCATTTTGGTTCGTGCAATTTATCGCGTTTTTGTGAAAAAGAAAGTACCTACTATGACCTATACACCATATGATGATGCCATGAATGGAGTAGGAAAACATGACAATTGAACTTTTAAGTGAGTAGTTCAATCCTCAAAAAGTACGGTAATTTTAACAGGTGCCAACTTATTTTAATTAAAGCGAGCTTGCAGACTTGCCTCAAATAAAAAATCCAATCGTTTTGATTAATCTTTTTTCAAAACGATTGGATTATTTTAATTTGAAATCATTCTAAAGATTCATCCGTCACTTTAAAGTGATGAAGTTCAGGCTGTCTTTTTTGCCGGGTATCCGATGAGGATAGCGATAATTCCGCAAATTCCTATAAGGATTGGATAGAACGAGTATTGTAGCATGCTCACTGGCGAAATTCCGGCTACGCTTGCGGCTGCGAGGAATTGGGCTCCGTATGGCAGAATGCCTTGGATCGTACAGGAGAAAATATCTAATATACTTGCGGACTTTCTCGGCTCAATCTCATACTGTTCAGCAATATTTTTTGCAAGCGGACCAGCAATTAAAATAGCAATCGTATTATTGGCCGTAGATAAATTAGTTAAGCCCACTAGGCCAGCAATGCCAAATTCAGCACCTTTTTTCGATTTAATTCTTCGTGTCGCAAGGTAAAGCAGAAAGTCAATTCCTCCGTTAAACTTTATAATCTCCACCATGCCAGCTATTAATATCGCAAGAAATGCCATTTCATACATGCCTGACATTCCTTCGCCAATCTTTTGCAAAAGGCTCATTAAATGATAGCTGCCATCCGCTAAGCCAACAGCCCCGGCAAGAACAATCCCAAATGCTAGAACAAGGAAAACATTCATTCCAGCTAACGCAAAAATAATAACCAAAACATAGGGAACAATTTTTATCCAACTATAGCTTAAATGCTCGACTTGTCCCGTTTCACCCATTGTGATAACCCCTAAAATGATGCTCGTTACAATAGCTGCTGGCAACACAATCCAAAAATTCACCTTAAATTTATCCTTCATTTGTGCGCCTTGTGAACGAACGGCAGTAATTGTTGTATCTGAAATAAAAGATAAATTATCGCCAAACATCGAACCGCCAACAATCGCTGCCATTACTAAAGCCATGGAAAGGTCGATATGCCCGCTTATCCCAACTCCAATTGGCGCCAGTGCAACAATCGTTCCCACCGATGTACCCATAGACAGGGAGATAAAGCAGGCAATGATGAACAGGCCTACGACAAGCAAGTTTGGTGGAACGACCGATAAAGCAAAGTTAACAGTGGAATCCACTGCCCCCATGCCTTTTGCTACCTCTGAAAAGGCACCAGCCAAGAGAAAAATAACAACCATCAGCATGACATTTAAATTTCCTGCGCCTTTACAAAAAATATCAACCTTTTGCGAAAACGATTCTTTTCGATTCATCGCCAGAGCCACAGCACCTGAAATGGAAATGGCTACAATGACTGGAAATGCGTAAAAATCACCTGTAATAACCCCTGAACCAATAAATAAGATCAAAAAAACAACAAATGGGATCAGCGCCCATGGATTCCCTTTCTTCATGTCTACCTCCAAAAAATAAAATTGGACACGTCTTTTGTCCATTCTTTTTTACGAAAAAAAGGCCTCTTCTTGTACCAACAAGAAGAGGCCTTATATCTATAAAACACTCCTCTTATCTATCAAGCCTTTGCCTGCTGGATTTGGCACAGTAACTTAAATCATAAGTTCCGCTGCCGAGATTTCATCGGGCCAGTCCCTCCATCTCTCTTGATAAGAAGCAAATATATTATTTTTTTTCACAATAATAAATATTAAAATAAAAAATCAATATTTGCAACATATTTTTATTCAAACTTTACTCCAAAGTTACATTCTGAAATATTTATGGAGGAAATTTGAACAAATAACAGGGATCAGAGGATAGGAAACTGCGATTTTTTGTACTGCTATGGAAATTTGATGTAACAATTGAAGGGAAAATAAAAGAAGTGTTGTAACAATTACAACTTTAAAAGGAGGCGCCCTTGAGACATCGAGAGGCGCCTAAAACATTTGTGGTAAAAATTCCGTCATAAAGCGTTGATTTTTACGCAGCCATATTTTTAAAATCATACGATGTGTTAGAAGTCGTTGTCTTTTATGTGGTCTAGCCTTTGCCTCTATTAAACTTTGAAGTAGAATACATGTTTCTGTTGCAAATGCTTGAGGATCAACGAGGACGTCTAGTTTATAATCAATTAACTGTGCAGCCTGTACCTTTGCAAGTAAGAGTGCAAAGCGAGTATTCATTTCTGGAAAGTTTTCTTCTAGTTCTAGGTCGATTAAAGTATATAGTGTTTGTTCAATTTCAACTTCAAGCGCTTGTAATTGTTCGATTGATGGCTGTGTCACAAAATCACCTCTAGTTTCTCAAAAATACTGCTACACAAGGAAAAAGCCAAGTGCAGCGAAAAGTAAACCGAATAAAACTGTAGTGCATATATAAACAATCGCTTGTCTCCATTTTTTCTGCTCCAAGAGCTGTAAACATTCAAAACCAAATGTTGAAAAAGTCGTATAGGCCCCTAAAAAACCAATCCCTATAAAATGCCAAATCCAATCACTTGGATGTGATGCAAATAGAAAGCCAAGCGCAAAAGAACCCGTTATATTGATCAAAAACGTTGCCCATGGGTATGTATGGACAATCAATTTTCCTAGATAAAATCTCGTTAGTGCACCCAAAAATCCACCGATACCAATAATTATCATACGATGCGCCCCTTTGCTAGTTTAAATCCTAGCCATGCACAAGCTAAACCGCCAAATACACTCACTAAAATATAAAGACCGGCTTGTAGCCATTTACTATCCTGTAAAAGTAATAGCGTTTCTAAAGAAAATGTCGAAAAGGTTGTAAAGGCACCAAAAAAGCCAGTACCAATTCCTAAAATAATAGGCGTACGTTTTGTAAACGTTGTAAATAGCCATGCTAAACAAAAGCAGCCAATTAAGTTTATGCAAAGTGTCGCAAATGGAAAACCACCGTTATTTGAAAGTGCTAGACCGAGGCTATATCGACAGATGGCACCCAAAAATCCGCCAATTCCAACAGCTAAAAATGATTTCAACGTAAAGACTCCTTACTAAAATGTCTATATTAAAAAGTGTATCATGAGATGCCCATTTTAGATAATAGTTAGGTGTTAAATTAAAGTTGGGTGATAAATTAAAAAAGTTAGGTAATAAATTTAAAAAGTTGGGTGATAAATTAAAAAAGTTAGGCGATAAATAAAAAAAGTTGGGTGATAAACTAAAGTTAGGCGATAAATTTAAAAATTAGGGCGATAAACCTTGAAATTGTTCCGATAAATCGAAAATTTGTTCCGATAAACCTTGAATTTGTTCCGATAAATTGATTTGGACCCTATCGAACTAGCTTTGTTCGATAGGGTCCTCCAGCGATGTTTCAATAACATGTTTTAATTGAAAAATAGAAGATTGTTGACTTTCGCTCTTCTTGAAAATAAAGATAGTTTCTATTATTTCGTTTAACTGCGGCAAACCATAATAGTGAATGTTGGAGTAGTAGTGAAGGTTAATTAGTTAACACAGCCAATCGTATTGTCTATTTGTAGGAATCAAGGACACTTCTTACCGATTTTATTTCCTTCATCGTAAATGGAACTTGATTCTTTTAGCCACTCTGCCATCGCACGTGTATACATACAGCCTCTGCTTCACACAAGTAGTGTAACAGATGAACTTGTTTCTGCTGTCGCAATCATGTCATAATTTATTATTACTATAATTGACCTTTAACATTGTCAATGACAGTAGCAAAATCTTTATTGGCATCAAGACTTTCCGTTATTGTAAAAACATATCCATCTGGATCTTCTAAAGATAATTCTTTTGCATTCCATGGTTGAACTGTCGGTTGTTGAATAATATTCGTTTTATTTTCCAGTGCGGCTTGATAAATACTATGAATATCACTAGAGAATAAATTAATAATGACTGAGTCAAAAGTGTTGACTTCTTCATCCTTCAATAACATTATGTCTTGGTACTTTGCGCCTCTTAAGTGTGTCATTGAAGTTGTTCCGTTAGCATCTGGAAAATCAAATACTGAATTGAAATTTAACTTCTTTCAGCGGGTGTCCAAACACCCACTGAAAGAAGTTAAAGCCTCCGGCGGATGTCACAGAATCGGAAAGGAGTTCTTTGTTGCACAAAGCCGATTCCGGACGCAATTATGCCGAGGCATAATTGATTACGTTTGCATACCATTCCTTTGACTTTTCAATATCTCTTACTTTTAGCTTTACGAATAAGGGCATTTGATAAAATTCATTCATGTCTATTTCCTCCTTTAGGTTCATACAAATTAACCATAAAGGTTTACGTGACGTGAAAGTCAATACAAAAAGTTGTAGTTTTAAATTCTAAATTTTAGTTTTTACTTTTTGTCCTAGATTTTTACTTTTAGCAATTCGCTGCTCTAAAGCGTTAATTATTTCCTGAAAAACGTAAAAAATAACAGTGAGTTAGTTGACAAATATTTCTAAGGTGTGATAATCTTCAAGAACACTATAACAAACTTTAGTAAAGGAGGGCATGACGATGTTAATTTTACCAGTATCATATCAAAGCACAACTGCATACATTGTCCATGTCTTCTAACATTTTATTTTACATTACAATAAAGGCATGGGTTATACCTTGCCTTTTATTAAGAGACACATGCTCTTTTTTTGGGGGATGTGTCTTTTTTTGTTGCAAAAAAGGGTTGTAGTGATAACAAAAAAGGGAGTGCATGTGTATGCGAAACAAAGTACAAAAAATGATTTTCATCAAGAAATTTATGGATAGTGGGTAGCAAAGCTTTAACAGCACTAGAGAAAGAAGGTTATAACGTATGTTTGATGTTTTAAGTAAATTAAGTTGGTTTTTTAAGAAATACTGGAAGCAATATACAATAGCCGTTTTGCTATTAATGATAGCAAGTGGCTTAGAAGTTGTTCCACCGTATTTACTAGGGTCAATTATTGATATATTGACTGCTGGAGAAATGACAACAGCTCTTTTAACGAAGTATATTTTGATTTTTGTGTGTATCATGATTGGGGGTTATGTCCTTAATTTTGTGTGGCAATTCAGATTATTTGAAGGGGCAATTAACCTAGAGAAAATTTTACGTCGAAACCTTATGCAGCATTTTTTGCGCATGACACCAACGTTTTATGAGAAAAATCGTACCGGAGATTTAATGGCCCGTGCGACGAATGATTTAAACGCAGTGTCGTTGACTGCTGGCTTCGGGATTATGACACTGATTGATTCCACAATCTACATGAGCTTTATTATTTTTGCCATGGGTTTTATGATTTCGTGGAAGCTTACTTTTTTTGCAATGCTGCCAGTGCCGATCATGGCCATCCTTATTCAATATTTAGGGAAGATTGTGCATGAACGCTATATGAAGGCACAAGATGTTTTTGGAGAGCTGAATGATAGTGTTCTAGAGTCGGTTGCAGGTGTGCGAGTTGTACGGGCATACGTACAAGAAAAAAAGGACGAAGCAAATTTTGCAGAGATGAGCGAGATTGTCTATGAAAAAAATATGCATACCGCAAAAATTAACGCCTTATTTGGACCGATTACAAAGGTCGGTACTGGGATTAGTTATGTTGTAGCGCTTGGCTATGGTGCTCATCTAGTAGCGACTGAGGCTATGACAGTTGGGCAGCTTGTAACGTTCAATGTTTACTTGGGGCTAGCAGTTTGGCCAATATTTGCAATTGGGGAACTTATCAATGTGATGCAGCAAGGTAACGCTTCTCTTGATCGTGTACAGGAAACGCTAAACTATGAGGCAGATGTTCGGAATATTACGAATCCACAAACGATTGCGACACCAAATGCGATTGGCTTTGATGATTTAACATTTCAATATCCGATGAGTCAGGTGAAAAACCTCCAGGAAATTTCGTTGTCGTTGAAAAAGGGGCAAACACTTGGGATTGTTGGTAAAACAGGAGCGGGAAAAACGACCTTCCTGCGACAATTATTACGCGAATATCCAGTCGGTGAGGGACAGCTATCGATTGATGGAGTCGATATTACTGCACAAACGAAGGAACAGTTACTCGACTGGATTGGTTATGTTCCACAGGATCATGTTCTATTCTCACGTACCATTCGTGAAAATATTTTATTCGGAAAAGAAGATGCTACACAGGCTGAATTGCACCAGGCGATTCGTGCAGCATACTTTGAAAAGGATTTAAACAATTTACCAATGGGCCTTGAGACACTTGTTGGTGAAAAGGGTGTATCTCTTTCAGGTGGTCAAAAGCAACGCGTTTCAATTGCGCGTGCTCTTATTAAAGACCCTGAAATTTTAATGCTTGATGACTCGCTTTCTGCTGTAGACGCAAAAACAGAGGCAAGAATTATTGAGAATATACAGCGAGAACGACAAGATAAAACGACGATTATTACTACGCATCGTTTATCAGGAATTCAGCACGCCGATTTAATTATCGTGCTAGATGAAGGCCAAATTGTAGAGCAGGGAACACATGAGCAGCTTCTTTCACAACAAGGATGGTATAAAGAGCAATTTGACCGTCAGCAGCTAGAAGGGGGTGCCTCATGAGTACGAGTCAACGTTTAACACGCTATGCAATGTATTTTAAAAAACCGATACTACTTGGACTGTTTTTCTTAACAATCGCCGTCTTTACGGAGCTTGTTGGGCCGTTTATTGCGAAGCATATCATTGATAATTACATGACAGTTGGCAGCATTGAATTAAAACCAATTACTTGGCTATTACTTGTCTATTTAATTTTAGCAATAGCTACAGCTGTTTTGCGCTATTTTATGTATATCTATTTACAAATGGGTGCCAACCGTGTTGTACAAAAATTACGTAAGGATGTATTTGAGCATATTCAAACATTGCCAATTCAATACTTCGATAATTTACCAGCGGGGAAAATTGTAGCCCGTGTCACGAATGATACCGAGGCTGTTCGTAATTTATATGTTCAAGTACTTTCAAACTTCGTTACGAGTTTAATTTCTATTGTGGGTGTATATATCGCACTCTTCATTTTAAATTGGAAAATGGCATTTCTAGCATTGACTATGGTACCAGTCGTTTATTTATGGATGATTTTATACCGTAAAGTTGCTTCGAAATATAATGATGTTATCAGAACGAAAATTGCCGATATTAACGCAATGATTAATGAATCGATTCAAGGGATGACGATTATTCAAGCATTCCGTCGTGAGCAGCAAATGACGAAGGAATTTGATGACATGAATAATGAGCATTATGCATATGAACGTAAGCTGCTCTTCCTTGATTCTGCAACTTCCTTCAACCTTGTTAATACATTAAGACTTCTTATGTTTACGATCTTTATTTTTTACTTTGGTACACAGTCATTTACGGCAACGGAAGTTATTTCTGCGGGGGCATTATATGCCTTTGTCGATTACTTAACGAGATTATTTAATCCGATCACGAATATCGTCAATCAATTTTCTCAGCTTGAGCGCTCACTTGTTGCAGGAAAGCGTGTTTTTGAGGTGTTAGATATTAACGGGGAACCAGTATCTGAAAAAAGTTTACCTAGATATAAAGGAAATGTGGTGTTCGAAGATGTTTCCTTTGCTTATAAAAATGATGAATATGTATTGAAAAACCTTTCATTTGAAGCACATCAAGGTGAAACCATTGCCTTAGTAGGTCATACAGGATCTGGGAAAAGTTCTATTATGAACTTATTGTTCCGTTTCTATGACCCATCTAAAGGGAAAATTACGATTGATGGAATTGATATCACTTCGGTTCCTCGTCAAACAATGCGTGAACATATGGGTATTGTTCTACAGGACCCATACTTATTTACAGGTACTATCGCTTCGAACGTCAGCCTGAATAATCCTAAAATTTCGCGAGAAAAAATAGAAACCTCATTAAAGGCTGTTGGTGGGGAACGTGTTTTGGCGAACTTGCCAAATGGCTATGATGAGCCTGTTATCGAGAAGGGGAGCACACTGTCATCTGGACAGCGTCAGCTAATTTCCTTTGCGCGTGCGCTTGCCTTTGACCCGGCTATATTAATTTTAGATGAGGCTACTTCTAATATCGATACGGAAACAGAGGAGATTATTCAGCATGCGATGGATGTGTTGAAAAAAGGACGTACAACATTCATTATCGCTCACCGACTTTCTACTATTAAAAATGCAGATCGTATTCTTGTCTTAAATCAAGGTAAGATTGTTGAGCGCGGCACACATGATGAGCTATTAGTACAGGGTGGCATTTACGAAAAAATGTATCAAATGCAGGCGAATTCATTGCAACAATAATTTGAATGATTACATGGAGAATGGTATAAATGAAGCCCCACTTTATGAAAAAAGTGGGGCTTTCTATTTAAGATTTTACATTTTTAAAGACATTGACAACAAAGAACAGCACTGAAATTGCCACTGCTATGCCGCCACCAGATACAAAGAGCTCAAATAACCAGCGCGGTACATCTATATAAACCATCATCATACCAACAAAGAGGAACGGCAATCCGATATTGTAAAACCAAAATTGTGCTTTGGCTAATCCTGTCTCGGCGGCATCTTTATATACGGAATAAATTAAGCCGATAAAACCAGTTGTAAGCCAACCCACCACACCAATATGTGCATGTGTCGTCTTCCATTCGAGTTGAATTGTATAATGCATAAACAGTCCAAAGGCCAAAACAATCACTAAATATAAAACTGAAATCTTTATCCATTTAGCACCCATTTATAAACAACTCCTTTCCCGAAAATGATTTAGCTAGCTATTACAGTTTATTCTTGTCGAATAAAAAAGATGACACATTATTCTTTGTAAAATAAAAAAGTGTTTTATTGTAAAATGCTAATTTTTTCCGTAGAATAAAAGCATGAAAAGTAGAAATTTGCCAATTGGAGGGTCTATGAAAAAGAAAATTAATTTTTTAGTAATAATTTTAATGGTCTGTTACTCGACCATCATCTTTGTTGAGAAGGCAGGTGCTAGTGAGCAAATGATGACAACAAAAGTGAATAGCATTATTGCGAAGAATTGGAAGAACAACGAGTACAGCATGACCGTACGAGATTTAGAAACAGGGAATGTGCTCTACAATAATAATGGTGAAAAAATGATCCGCCCAGCTTCTACTCACAAGCTTTTAGTTAGTGCCGCTGCATTGGATTTATTAGGACATGATTACCGCTTTGCTACGAAGACATATGTCGATGGGGCAATTGAAAATGGTGTACTTTACGGTAATATTTATTTACAGGGCGGGGGAGATCCAACGCTTTTACCTAGTCATTTAGAATCATTCGCCAATGGATTAAAAAAAATGGGTATCTCGAAAATTACGGGTTCCTTAATCGGGGATGATACGTGGTTTGATGAAGATCGTTTACCGAAGGGAATTGTACCTCAAGAAGAGGATCAACCTTATGCTTCACGTATTTCAGCGTTAACGATTTCGCCAAATGATCAATATGATATTGCAAATGTGCAAGTGAAAGTGACAGGCTCAAAGGTTGGCACTACGGCTAATGTTCAGCTTGTTCCGTTTGCAAGTACAATTCCCGTTGTTAACAAAACGAAAATTGTTAAAAAGGGCGAGAAAAGCACTGTAAAAATAACAAGAGAATATGGTACAGATCGAATCATTGTAACTGGTAACTTACCAGCAGGTTCACAGAAAAGTACATATGTAACTGTCTATAATCCAACCTTATATACACTCGATGTATTTCGAGAAAAATTAGTAGCAAAAGGTATCCAAACAATGCCTCTTAACACTGGGAAGGTGCCTGAGAATGCACAGCGAGTAGGTATTTCGTATTCAAAGCCATTAACTGATATTAACTTTAAATATTTAAAGTTAAGCATTAATGGCATGGGTGATATGTTGACAAAACAGCTTGGACGAGAGCTACTTGGTGAAGGAAGCTGGTCGGCTGGCATCCAAGCAATTCGTACATATGGTAGTGATAATGGGCTTACTATGGATCAGTGGTATTTTGAAGACGGTTCAGGTTTAAGTCATCGAAATCGAGTTAATAGTATGCAAGAAAGTCTATTATTATATAAAGTTCGAAGTAAATCCTGGTATAACTCATATTTAGATGCATTACCGCATGCAGGAAGAAAAGGCAGCCTTGTTGGTGCGACTTTAGAAAATCGTATGAAGGGCTATAGTGTATCTGCTAAAACAGGCTATATTTCTGGAACATATTCTTTGAGTGGTTATGTAAAAGGAAAAAGTGGAAAGTGGTATATCTTTAGTATTTTGACACAGGCCAATAAAACTTCAGCTATCCCAACTATTGATGAAATTGTCAAACAGATTGCCAATGAAATGTAAGGATGATTGCACAATAATGCAGATTCAAGAAAAATTAATGCAAGGCATACAAGACAAAAGTGTATAAACAAAAAAGGTCGTTTCAGTGTGGAACGGCTTTTTTTATGGAGAAAAAATATGGCCCATCACAATTGCTAACCCAAGCTGATCATCGGATGTCCTCTAGGAAAGCGCCCGAGTCAGTCAAAATAAAAAGCATCCCCTCGTTATAGTAAATAACTAATAATAGAAAAAGTTGGAATTATTGAAAATTATCTAGATTCATTTTATAATAATATCGCGGTTCTAATATAGAGACAAAGAGGTGTGAGATGACATTAAAAACTTTAGATAACTCTTTAGAAGTTCTTAAATATTTTAGTAAACAAACTCCTACATGGGGCGTGCGTGAATTAGCGAAAGAAATGAATATTAGTCACTCCATTATTTATAGGATCTTGTCAACGTTTGAAAATCATGGCTTTTTAATCCAAAATCCTGAGACGAAAAAATATGAGTTGGGGCTTCGTTTTTTAGAATTCGGTCAAATGGTAAAAGAAAAATTGAATCTTTCAGATTTTGTTTTACCTATAATGAAAAAACTTTCAGAGGAAATAAAAGAGTCCGTATTTTTAACGTGGCTGGACGGAACAGATGGAGTAACAGTAGAGATTGCAGAGAGTTCGCAAACTATTAAATTCTCGGTTTCAATTGGAACGAGAACACCACTTTACATAGGTGCTTCTTGTAAGACAATCATGGCCTTTCTTCCAGAAAATAGACAGGTGGACATTATGAGTAAAGGGATGGAGAAATTCACTCCAGAAACCATCACAGACCCAGATGAGATGTTATTAGATTTAGAGAAGATTCGAAATCAAGGCTGGTGTTTTACGACAGGTGAATATTCTCATTCTGTATTTGGGATTGGTGTACCACTTTTTAATAGCAAAGGTGAAATTATTGCTTCTTTAACCTTAGCGGGCCCAGTTTATCGGAAACCAACGGCGGAGAAACTTCCTGAAATAGTGAAAATTATCCAATATGCAGCGATGAGTATTCAACGATATTTCGATCAATATAGCTTTAAACTTTATAATGACTAATCTATAACTTCTTGCAGCGGGTGTCCAAACATCCGCTGAAAAGAGGAACTAAGGCTAAGAACTTCACATCCTGTGAAAACGCCCGAGTGACCAACATCGTGTTGTTGCCGCTGCCGCTTCGCTTTCGCGCAGATAAAACCCTTTTGCTGTCGCTTCGCTTTCGCACAGATAAAACACGTTGCTGCCGCTACGCTTTCGCGCACAAAAAACATCTGCTGCTGACGCTACGCTTTCGCGCAAAAAAAAATCTGTTGGCCTAAAGCCTCTGGACGCAATTATGCCAGGCATAATTGATTGATGTCTGTTAAAAAGGCTCGGGGCACTGTAAAGCCTTTTGCTAATGTCATTTATTAATTTTGTTTTCTAGTAAAATTTCGTATAAACATAGTGGAATTATGTAAGTCGCTTTTTCATAAATTTAGCTGACACTAATAAATGAGGGATCATTTACAAATCAAGGAATACTTTATCGTACATTTAGTAAATACTAGTGTACGTCTTTTTTTCGTCCAATATGCATATAATTAGACATATTAACTTTTTTCCAACTTAAAACGTCAAAAAGAGGGGTAAATTTTGCAAGAGAGGACTTATGTATGGAAAAAAATATGAAACGCTCAAAGAAAAAGAGCAAGAAGAAAATTTGGCTATGGATAGTAGGTAGCTTATTAACAATTTTTTTGATTTTTATAGGTACTGCTTATTATACAATCCAAAAAACGATGAATAAAATAAATACACCATTAATTGAAGCGACAGGTGATGACAATAAAGAACAAAAAATAGTTACGAAAAAGGACCCGTTTTCGGTGTTAATGCTTGGAGTGGATGAACGTAAAAATGATAGTGGCCGTTCAGACACGATGATAGTTATTACGGTGAATCCTGAAAAACACACAATGAAGATGCTCAGTATACCACGAGATACACGGACAGAAATTATTGGCCATAATTCCGTCGATAAAATCAACCATGCCTATGCATTTGGAGGCGTCCCAATGGCGGTGAATACGGTGGAGCATTTTTTAGATATACCAATTGATTATTATGTGTTTATTAATATGGATGGCTTCTTGCAAATTATCGACACGATTGGTGGAGTAACGATTGATAATGACATGGATTTAACTTATGATTCCTACCATTATCCGAAGGGTGAGATCACTTTAGACGGTGATAAGGCACTAGTTTTTTCACGTATTCGTTATGAAGATCCACGCGGTGATTTTGGTCGTCAAATTCGCCAACGACAAATTATTGAAGCGGTTCTGAAAAAAGCCTCGTCGACATCTTCTATATTATTAAAGGCTACAGATATGCTTGATGTAGTAGGAGAAAATGTTCGTATGAATTTTTCGATGAAGGACTTAATCCAACTACAAAGTATTTATAAAAAAATGGATGGTAATATTGAGCAATTGTCGTTTAAAGAGGGAGATGGCAAAAGGATTGACCACATATGGTATTTCATCCCTGAAGAGACAGAGCTAGAAAAAATCAAATCGGAATTAAAAGTCCATTTGCAATAAATACTAAAGAGTAACAATTTGAGTGATAGCTGTAAATATTTTGACAATGAAGGGAGGGAGAAAAATGAATGGGAGGACCCAGGTGCTTAGGTATACAGCTCTAAATAATTGCATGCAAAGCTATGTGCCTAAGCGTAAAGTTCAAAAAAAACCAGTCAGTTCAGCTATACGTTATTTACAACTATTGTGCTTAAAAATTTTCATGTAAAACATAAAAAAATCATTCAGGTAGGGTGCATGCCTAGTTGAATGGTTTTTTTATTTCATTCAAATGTTTGAAATATCAGAAAATTTAGTGTATAATTGCATTAGAAATGGTTGAGGGAGTGATTGTGATGATCATAGGCACAATTTTATTAGCAGTTGCATTACATACCGGTATTGTTTTAGTAGTAGACTTAATGAATGAGCAGCACCACTCTACTACGCAAAGTAACCATTCATAATCGAAAAATAAAAAATAGAATGCATATAGGCAAAGCTATTAAGTAGCTTTGTCTATTTTTTGTGGCTAGTCACCAAAAAATTAGGGATGACATTTGTTAAAACGTATCCGCGAATTTTGGGCTGAGCGGATTAGTTTTCTTTCGGACCTGAGCTGTTCTTCGGTTGACCTGATCAGATCTTGGGCCGGCTGGATCGGTTTTCCCTAAGACCTGAGCGGATTTCGGGCTGAGCGGATCGGTTTTCCCTAGGACCTGAGCGTTTCTTTAGTTAATGGTTTTCACATGGGCTACAGCGTCACAGATGGGACCATGGAGCGAAACGAGTAGGGGGACCGCCTTCGTGATCAGCATCTTTTTGACTCAAGCGGCTTATTGACGTCTCCAGGAAAGCGCCCGGTCAGAACGAAATCAACCTCACATTTGGTGATGAGCTATTTTGGTAAACTTGAAACAATTTATGTGATTAATTCGTCAATATACTGTAGAAAATGTTATACTATAAAAAAACAGTATCGGGGAATGAGCATGCAACAAGAGAGATCAAGTTTCAAAAAAGAATTAATATCCTATCTTAAAATTATTGTAATTACAGCTATTATTGTTTTAGGCTGTAAGCAATTTTTATTTGCACCGATTAAAGTGCAAGGGGCTTCTATGTACCCAACTTATCATGATAAAGATCTTATTATTGTAAGTAAAATGAGTAAAATTGACCACTTTGATCAAATTGTCTTTCAATCACCAACAGAAGATGAACTATATATTAAACGAGTAATTGGCCTGCCAGGTGATACAGTTGAAATGAAAGACGATGTTTTGTATGTAAATGGCAAAGCTTATAAAGAAGATTATGTGAATCGCCAAACAGATGATCCTAATCAATTACGAATTACAGAAAATTTCACGTTAGAGCAATTAGTAAATGAAAAAAAGGTTCCTGAGGGTATGTATTTTGTACTGGGGGACAACCGTTTAAAAAGTTCTGATAGCCGCCACTATGGCTTAATTTCTAAAGATGCCATCTATGGTGAAGCTAAATTAACAATATATCCGTTTAGTCGTTTCCATATCGGTTCAAAATAAAATAAATTGGGACTTTCAGTAAAAAAAGAGGCAACTTGGGTAGTGACCTCTTTTTTTACTTTTTTAGTTTGCTGATAATGCTTTGCAAACTTTATAAGTGGGGTAATAGACGCAAACTGTTGAATTTTCAAAAGTTTCTTTTATGGGGACTTGCTGTTTGCTCAGACTAGGAGAAATGATTGCTGGTTTATCGATTGAGAGCTCTTCTACTACTGGTTCTACACCATAAAACAACAATAAAAAATAGCATACTAAACCTACTATACGCAAACAATCACCTCGCAATGTTCCTGTTATATTAGTATGTATGGTCAAACTTTAAAAAATATAAGCAAAAATCTAAAATTTCTCTCTCTTGAAATGATTTTTTATTAGGTAAGCGTTTGCATTTCAATGATTGAAAGTGCTATAGTGAACCGATTTTATGAATGATAAGGAAGAGAGAATAATAAAAAATTGTTGTCATGCAAAATTCAATGTGCTAATATATCTAACGTAAATATTTGATCTGTATAACCTCAATGATATGGATTGAGGGTCTCTACCAGGAACCATAAAATCCTGACTACAAAAATTTTGCTTTATTTTTGTAGTCAGGATTTTTTTCTTTTAAATCTCCCTACAAAAATGAAAGTGTAATAGAAGGGTGATTACTATGAATTGGAGAGTGTATATTCTTGCCGTTACTACCTTTGCGGTAGGATTGGTGGAATTAATTGTAGGTGGTATATTGCCAACAATTGCAGAGGATTTAAATGTGTCCTTAGCAACAGCGGGACAATTAATTACACTATTTGCTCTTGTCTATGCAATATCTGCGCCTGTCCTTTTATCATTAACCGCAAAAGTGGAAAGGAAGCGTCTTTATCTTATTTCTTTATTTATTTTTACTTTAGGTAATCTTATGACGTATTTTAGTACGACGTTCTTGATCGTCATGATTGCTAGAATTTTCACAGCGATGAGTACTGCATTGGTCATCGTTTTATCCTTAACGATTACAACAAAACTTGTTGAACCAAGACATCGTGCAAAAGCTTTAGGGCTTGTGTTCATGGGTGTCAGTTCTGCACTTGTCATCGGTGTGCCAATGGGGATATTTGTGGCAGAAGCATTTGGATGGCGAGCTGTGTTCTTAGGAATAGCGCTTCTTTCAACTGTATCTATGATTCTTATTGCGTTACTTCTTGAAAAAATGCCAGTTGTAGAAGTTGTCCCATTAAAGGCTCAAATGAAATCATTAGCCAACTTAAAAATCTTAAGTGCACAATTAATAACACTATTTATGCTGGCTGGTCATTATATGCTTTACGCATATTTAACACCATTTTTAGTAGAAGCATTTGATATGAGTGCCTCTTGGATTAGTATCTGTTATCTAATCTTCGGAATCGCGTCTGTCAGTGGGAATGCTCTAGGTGGTTGGCTAAGTGACAAAATTGGTACTGGTAAAGCCATTCTATTGATTGTCTCTACATTCGCCGTTGTATTATTTAGTATTCCTTACACGATTGTTGCTTTACCACTCTTTTTAGTAGTAACAGTTTTATGGGGTGCACTTAGCTGGGCTCTTACACCGCCATTACAAAATTATTTAATTCAAACTGATCCAAAAACATCTGATATTCAACAAAGCTTAAATACGGCTGCATTACAAATCGGTATATCCATAGGTTCAGCTGTCGGTGGAGCTATGTTTGCTGTTACAGGATCGGTTACGCATTTAGCTAGCTTCGGTGCCATTTTAGTTTTATGTGCGCTAGGTTGTGCTATTTTCTCTCTAAAAAGAGCGCCAGGTTCACATGGGGTTGAACTAGAGATGAAATCGGCTCACAACAACTCCTAGTTAGAGTGGAGTTTTTGGATGAAATATCCAAAAATACTGCTGAAAAAGAAGGACAATGATAGAGAGAGATAGAATGTAAGTTTAGAGGAGGTTGGTAAATACATGCAGATAGATTTAACAGAATTTCAAGGATCAAATGTGAAAGTTGTCGCAACGGTTGACCAGACGCTTTACCGAAATGTGGGTGCTATTATTTTATATGAAGAGGATTCACACACTTTATCTGTACGAAAACTAAAACGAAAAATCGCTGATCAATATATACCAACAGACGAACTCGAAAACTTTATGTTTGACTCGCAGGCAGATGCTATAAAATTTACTCATAAGCTTACTAGAATGAGTGCACTTGATTATTTATTAGTCACGAATAAAACAATAAAATAATTGCAAGACTGGCCTATAGGGAGTCTATGCATATGACGAAGGGCATTTGGAGTAGCCATATTCCAAATGTCTTTTTTGTGCGCACATCGCTAGCAAGAGGAGATGATTGTGCCCAATTGGCTTAAAGGTCATCGCGATTTATCCCGCATGAATTGCTCATAAATGTCCGATTGGTGAAGATCAGTGGAGATAAAGGAAACCCCACTGATTCAAGTTTCACTTTATATACTATTTTCACCTATAAACAAATATTTAATTTCTATACCGAATATTATCATACTGGAATAGGGCAAGGAATAGATTGTTGTAGTTAAAGTATTTTAGGGGCTCGAGTAGATAGAGAGTCTGATGATTCAATACTATTTTTAGGACATATAATTTTCTCTCTGCCTAAGATAGATAATTCAAAGGGGTCTACTGATGGGAATCTAACTTATTAACTAATAACAACAGTTACTTAATTAGCATGATTGTCTAATAATTTCAAATGGAGGGGGAATCGAATGTCAGAATATCATCAACAATCATCAGCTGAAGTTATGCAAACTTTGAACGTGACAGATCAAGGATTGAGTGATTATGACGTTCAAAAGAGGCAAGAAGTATACGGCTATAATGTATTAGAGGAAGGAAAAAAAACAAGTGCATTCGCCGTTTTCTTTGGACAGTTTAAAGATTTATTAGTCATTATTTTAATCATCGCTGCTTTCGTTTCATTTCTATTAGGTGAAGTAGGAAGCACGATTGTAATTATGATTGTCGTTATATTAAACGCTATCCTAGGCACTGTACAACATGTCAAGGCAGAACAGTCTTTGGATAACTTAAAAGCCTTAACCTCTCCAATTGCCAAAGTAATGCGCAATAATCAGCTCATAGAGATTTCTTCGGAGGATATAGTCGTTGGAGATGTTCTTTATTTGGAGGCTGGCGATTATATAAATGCAGATGGGAGATTATTAGAAAGTCATAATTTGCATATCAATGAAAGCTCGCTAACGGGTGAATCAATCGCTGTAGCGAAAAGTGTCGATCCTATCAAGGAAGACAATGTAACGGTTGCTGATAAAAAGAACATGGTATACTCTGGAAGCTTTGTGACAACTGGTCGTGGTATTGTCATGGTTACAGCTATCGGAATGCAAACTGAAATCGGCAAAATTGCCAATTTACTTGATACTGCGAAAGAGAAGAAAACACCTTTACAAGTAAGTTTAGATCATTTCGGAGAAAAATTAGCTTTAGGGATTACGTTAATCTGTTTAGCTATTTTAGTGATTGACCTTATTAGAGGACGTGCGCTTGTAGAATCGTTTATGTTTGCTGTTTCACTTGCCGTTGCAGCAATTCCAGAAGCATTAAGCTCGATTGTTACCATTGTACTAGCCTTTGGAACACAAAAAATGGCAAAGGAAAATGCCATTATTCGAAAGCTTTATGCTGTTGAAAGTCTTGGCAGTGTATCTGTCATTTGTTCAGATAAAACAGGAACATTAACTGAAAATAAAATGGTTGTTCAAGGGGTATATGTGGATGGAAAAATTATTCCACATGATCAGCTACACACTGAAAATGCAGTTGAGAAAGATCTTATGTTAAAGGCAATATTATGTAGTGATGCTGTGGAAAGGGACGGTAAGGAAATCGGTGATCCTACTGAGATTGCACTCGTAAAATTAGGGAAGCAATATGATTTTGACGAATTACTGGTAAGAGATCATTATCCAAGAGTGGCCGAAATCCCTTTTGATTCAGATAGAAAGCTCATGAGTACTGTAAATAATATCAATCAGCAATCTATTATGATTACAAAAGGAGCACTAGATGTCCTTCTTCCTAAAATTATAAAAATTGAAACTTCTCAGGGTATAGTTAATATTACAAAACAACAACGCCAAAAAATCGAAGCGGTAAATCGTGATTTTTCTATGAATGGGTTAAGAGTGCTAGCAGTTGCCTACAAAGAAGTAAAGGGAAATCAAGCAATCGATGTAAGGGCTGAAAAAGATTTAATCTTTGTTGGTTTAGTCGCGATGATAGATCCTCCAAGACAAGAATCTAAAGGTGCGGTTGAAAAATGTATAAAAGCTGGTATCAAACCGGTGATGATTACAGGGGATCATAAAATTACGGCAACAGCTATTGCCAATCAAATCGGGATTTTAAATGATCCCTCTGAAGCGATTGAAGGGCATGAAATAGAAGGGCTAACAGATCAGGAGCTTCAAGAAAAGGTTAAGGATTTTTCTGTTTATGCCCGAGTAACACCGGTTCAAAAAATTCGTATCGTTAAAGCGTGGCAGGAAAAAGGGCATGTCGTCGCCATGACAGGAGATGGTGTTAATGATGGCCCTGCCCTAAAACAGTCTGATATTGGTGTGGCGATGGGCATCACCGGCACAGAGGTAGCAAAAGATGCCTCCTCTATGATTTTAACCGATGATAATTTTTCAACGATTGTTAAGGCTATTGCAAACGGTAGGAGTATCTATACGAATATTAAAAACGCTATTTTGTTCTTATTATCGGGGAATGCAGGTGCCATTTTTGTTGTTTTATATGCAACCATATTAGGTTTACCAGTTCCTTTTGCGCCTGTGCATCTATTATTTATTAATTTACTAACGGATAGTTTACCGGCAATTGCAATCGGTCTAGAGCCGAACAATAAAAAAACAATGAAGGACAAGCCCCGAAATATTCATACACCACTATTAAATAAAACATTTACTACTCAAGTGGTGCTTGAAGGATTACTAATTGCCATTTCTACAACTATTGCCTTTGAAATTGGATTGTCCACGGGAGATACTTTAACGGCAAGCACTATGGCATTTACAACATTATGCTTGTCACGATTAGTGCATGGCTTTAACTCAAGAGCTAAAGAATCTATCTTCGTCATTGGATTATTTTCTAATAAATATACTTGGCTTGCATTCTTAATCGGTTTTTTAAGTTTACACGCAGTATTGTTTATTCCATTACTTACAGGTGTGTTTGAAGTTGCTACATTAAGTACCGCACAATTAGGCTTTATTTATAGCTTGTCTGTGCTACCGTTCATCGTGAATCAGTGGTACAAGCTATTGTTCGTGAGAAGTCGATAATGAGGAAAAAATATTGAAGCTCTCGTTTTGTTGAAACGAGAGCTTCTTAACATTACATTGTAGTAGATGCTAGTAGCCAGCCTTTGTCATTGCTGAGCCGTATTAGCTTTGCGCCAAGTATGGCATACCTCATATGAAGTTCTCCATATTTTGCAGTATGCTTCTTCTTAACAGATATTTCTAAAGCTTGACTAACTGAAATAAGTGAAGAAGCAATATGCATTGATAAAATGGTACTGATGTCTGTATCATTAATGGCTGCTTTTCCTCGAATATTTCCCATTCTTAACTTTGAGTAGTCGATTGAGGTAGAAGGAGCAAGTACCCCATTTTCCTTTAATAATGTTGTTAGGTGTTTATTTTCTTCTTTTAAACATTTCACAAAATCCACGATAATAGCCTTCAACTTTTTATCAACAGCGTGCTTGAAAAATGCATGATTTGAAGCTATATAGCCATTATTAACGCCGATCTGTGTCCAAAGCTTAAAAATTTCCTTAAATCGTAATGTTGCTAGATTTTCATTTACCAATTCCATAGTTACACATCCTAACTCTCGTTCATTAATTATGAGATTAGGATGTGCTGGCAAATGAAATTCTAATCATTTTTTACAATAAAAGGGTCTGATAATCGTAACGTAGGGGTGATTGCGTTTTCCTGAGGGTGTCCGATGAGCCGCTCATAGTTGATAAAAACTGAAATTGTTCCGATAAAACGAGAAAATATTCCGATAAAAGCTAAAATTGTTCCGATAAAATGAGATTTTGTTCCGATAAATCTTCAAAGTATTCATTTAAAAATGAATTCATCACAATACGTATTTCTGTCAGATTGTAGACAAACGCTACTCCTGATTGTATAAATCTGCATGAAGGTTTAATAATTCTGAATTTTTGACGGTTTAATCAAAATTATAATGCTATTTCGCTTCAGCTTGTCTACTCATACTAAAGATGAGGAGCTGTTGATTTTTCACGGAGAGTGGCGACTCCTGCGGGATTAGCTTGCGCGGAAAGCGCCAACTCGGAGTGAAAATCAACCTTTGCTTATTGTTACACTTTATTGTAGATAAGCTGAAAGGTTTATTCCTTTAATTTCTTGCTTTTAAAGCTATTAATGGTTGTTTTTAATGCAGCAAAGTTTCCAATAGCTGCGTAGCCATAAAAAAAGCCCATAAATATTCCTGCAATAAGATTATGCCTATGGCTAATGAAGATAGAAATAACCAAGCCAATAACAAGGGCGATCGCGGGAACATATTTAGGTTGAATATGCATAAACACCTTAATTAGCTGTGTAATAAGTAACACAGCTGGAACTGCTATTACAGCATCCCAAAAATTCGTATGGATCACTGGAAATAATTCCATTTTCTACACCTCTTTTAGTAATAACGAAGCTATGACTTTAACATATAGATTTTCCTTTTTATTTATTTTTTATGCGATGAAAGGTGTAGAGCTTTTGATGTCGAGTCATACACTCGTATAAAACGATTTTCCACTTTTTACTATTGCTTAATAATATGAGCCATAAGGATTCATATATGGATTCATATATGGATAGTGATATGGCGGATATGGGTTCATAAATTGTGAAGGTCTATACTTATTTTTATGTCTAGGATGAGGATCTTTTTGCTCCTTTTGATCTTTTTGCTTTTCAGAAGTTGATTTTACACGGTTGCAGTCTTTAGGTGGGCCAATATATGTTGAAGGTACAATAGGCGCGATTGTTTTCTTCCACTGAGTTTCATCTAAACAATACGTGTGAGCTATAACATTGGAAGGTGTAAATTTCAAAATATCTGAACCTAAAATAACTTCAGGAGTTGGCGCATCAAAAATAGCCAGTAAATGCGTGTCATTCTCAGTAGCAATTTCATAATGCCACCATCCTTGCGGTACATTGGCGACTTGGCCAGGCTCGATAGGATAGTTTTTAATCTCTTTTGTAAAGGGATTAAATATAGAAACAATGGCAGCACCAGAAATACAATAAACAAGTTCTGCTGCATTTTGATGATAGTGAGGCTCTATCACCTTATTCCTACTTAGAAAAATATCAAGCAAAGATATATTTTCTAACGTATTTAATTGTTCTACACCTAGAATATTTATAAAATTCCGATCATCTTTTTTAAAAAGAGTGCTGTCATTTACATCAGAGGTGAACTGAGTTGATGGTGAAGTATAGTCAATATTTGAGCTAATACTTACATCCTTTCTCTAATTAATTTTCAATACATGTCTTAAGCACAGAATATGTACAAAGCTATTATAGGCTTACACGAACGCCCAGTTTATTTGTCCTCTAACCTCCTTGAAAATCAGCTGAAATTACCTCTTCTAATTAGGAACGTACGTGCGTATAATAAAAATACAAACGTTTGTTCTGTAATAAAAACAGCTCTGCTATACTCGCCTGATTTTTTATGGGAGGAAAGTAAAGCTCAGGCATATAACAGAGCTAGTGAAAAGGAGCAACTAGGATGAAAGAACAGTTAATAAAAGCAATGCAGCGTCAACAAGTAGTTAGCATGATGTATGTAGCCAAGTCTGGTGTCATTACGAAAAGGCGTGTGAAAATCATAAAGATTGTTGGTGATTCGTTTACAGCATTTTGCTTTACGAGGCAGGCAAAGCGTACGTTTATTATTAACAATGTTCTAGCAATAATGCCTGTTACGCATCGGAAGCGAGAGGTGATATGAATTACGACAATCTTCCTCACAAGGACATTTTTGTATTGACATGAAATATTTTACGCAAGCTGTATGGCAATGTTAGAAGGTTTAGATGTTTTGAAAGACTCCATTGCAGTTACTGGCAACTTTGAGCAGCCTGGTAGTATCGTACTGGCAGCCTCGCCGATGATGAAGGAAAAATTTAAAATCAAAACGGTAAATACAAAACTTATCTTAATTTTTCTCTAGAAAATTGATTTTCCGGTCCACTCAACTACCATTAATTTATAAAAAATAAAAATCTAATACTATATGCGTTTAAAGAAAAATAGCCTCCAAATTGGGTGCTGCACCCCAGAAGTTAGAGTTAAAAAGCTAACTTTTGGGGTGTTTTTGTATGGCGAAATATAGCGTTGAAATAGTATTAAAGGGTACCGCATATATTGAACTTTAATCCTCAAACATAGGAGTGATGCAAGTCATGGATATAGATGCGTTTTTAAAGAAATTACATTACTTTGATAAAAAATTTAAGTTATTTATCAATCAAAACAACGATCATCTAATAGTTGAGTATTCAGAGTTGTGTGGAATAATTGATGATTATTCTTCCTTTATTATTAATCATGACAATCAAAAACAATGGAATAATTTTGATCAATCAATCGAAATATTATCATTAGTCGAGAATCTAAGAAATAACTCTTCTGTTTGTGTCCAAATCATGGAAAAATATAGAGCTTTAGTATTAAGCCATGAAAAAGAGGAGATTACTAATTATTTTCTTAACATAGAAAACTGCATTGAAAGAGAATTTAGAGGTTTTCAAATCACCAGCCAGTCAAAGGTACTCTTAGTAGGATCTGGACCTTTTCCTATAACATTATTAATGATTGCGGAACGAACAGGTGCAGAAGTTTTTGGAATTGATATTGATGATGAAGCGATTCAGTTGGGAAAACATGTAGTAAATAAATTAGGAAGTCATTTATCAATTCAAATTGACAATAAGTCAGTACGGGAACTCGCAGTTATTAAACAGATTAGTCATATTATATTTAGTTCAACTGTTAGCTATAAATATGACATACTAGACCAATTATATGATTTAACAAATAAAGATGTGCTTATTGCTATGCGTTATGGAAATGGTTTAAAGTCTCTTTTTAATTATCCAATGCAGAAAGTAGACGAAACCAAATGGCATATAATAGAGAAAATTATTCACCCTCAAAGTGTATTTGATGTTATTTTATATCAAAAAGTACAATGACTTAAATAGA
Source organism: Lysinibacillus sp. RC79 (assembly GCF_041262405.1). Taxonomy (NCBI): domain Bacteria; kingdom Bacillati; phylum Bacillota; class Bacilli; order Caryophanales; family Bacillaceae; genus Lysinibacillus; species Lysinibacillus sp. RC79. The sequence continues at coordinate 19,486 of NZ_JBGCCD010000018.1, read as the reverse complement.
TGAGGAGAAGATTATGACATATTTTAATAAGGTTTTACTGTTAGGAACAGGGCCCACAGTAATTCAATTAGCTGTGAATTTCAAGAATTATTATAATAGTAAAGTAGCTATTGCTGGTCGAGAATCTTTTCGTTCCAAAATTTTCTTTGAAACTATCGTTCAGCAGCAACTTGCACTTAAGGTATATATACAAAATACACAACATCGATCTGTTGCAGGAAAATGTACTATTGATGCGTTTTTCAAGGGTTATCATACAATATCTGGCAACTGGGATACCATTGTACTTAGTGTTACTACAGATTCTTATATATCAGTATTAGCACAAATCGATACCAAAGTGTTGAAGGAGGTTAGCTGTTTTATATTAATTTCACCTACATTTGGCTCTAGTCATTTAATAACTAATTTCCTAAAGAATTTATCTCTCCAGGCTGAGGTAATTAGTTTTTCAACATATTATGGAGATACTAGATGGTTAGGGGAAATTCCATTAAGTGAAGTATTGACGACAGGAGTAAAGAAAACAGTTTATATTGGTTCAACTTACTCAAAATCGGATAGATTGGATGAATTGTCTGAATTATTTCGTTATTTAGGGATTCATTTAAAAAAAGTAGCATCTCCCCTTGAGGCAGAGACAAGAAATATTTCTTTATACGTGCATCCTCCCTTATTTATGAATGATTTTTCATTAAAAGCAATATTTGATGAGAAAAAAATAACAAAGTATGTGTATAAGCTTTATCCTGAAGGTCCCATTACTTATACAATGATTCGTCATTTATTAAATTATTGGAAAGAAGTGATGGTAATTGTGGAACACTTCAATATTCAACCTCTAAATCTATTAAAATTTATGGTAGATGATAATTATCCATTACAGCCAGAAAGTATAGCGAGACAAGAAATAGAGAATTTTAACAAACTTGAGTCCATACATCAAGAGTATCTGCTCTATATTCGTTATGCATCCTTATTAATTGATCCATTTTCTATACCAAATCAAGAAGGACGATACTTTGATTTTTCAGCAGTTCCTCTTAGAAGGATTTTTAAAAATCATGAAGGAGAATGGGATATTCCTAGAATGCCAAAAGAGGATTACTATCGTGTGAAAATCATTCAAGGGATTGCTAATGCCCTGAAATTGAAAAGTCCAACGCTGGATCATTTTGTACAAACCTATGAAGAAAAATTGCAACAAGTAGAAGCTTTACCTGAGAACAAAGGATATTCAGAAGCCTTCCAAGTAAAATCCTTTTCACAAGAAATAGAGATGATATGTAAGGAATTAATTTTAAGTAAAAAACAAAATTAATAGGTGTTATATCAGGACTAACGGTTTTGACTAAATAGATAATTAAACACTGGAAATTGTATGTGGAAGTTAACAAGACTCTTACAATATCGGCTAAATCATCATTCAGTAAACCTGGATTAGATAATAATGCATATTGTATTTGTGATTTGTGTATTTGCATTTGTTGCAGACCTTGCTAGACTATTAATTAATAATGAGAATCATTATTAATTAATAGTCTTCTAGTGGCAACATCTGATCAGAGTATTATTTCATGGGAGCAAAACTATTTTTACTATATAGGAAGGGGTGTCAATATTGACTGTAAATAGACAATTATGTATTGGATACTTGTGTATAGCCTGACTGATCCCCAATAAATAGCGGTTATGCTGATATCTCGAGAAATAGATTTGTTGTTTGGCATTAATGAAAGTAACCCAGATGTACAATGTTTGGATAGGGGGCAGGTGTATTATCATGATAGATTTGGATAAATTAGCCGAGATATTTGCTAGAGGTTTCTATGATATAGAAGGTGTTCACCGTTTAGTCATCCAGCCGAAAAGTATACTAAGTGAATTTAGGGCTGTCCGGCATGGATTTCTTTTTGTAATTCGTGGAGAGGCTAGAATGAGTGTGAATGGAACTGTCTATGAATTACATCCAGGCTCAGTAATTCATGTGGCTCCAGGCATGCAACTCGACGCACAAGTTACAAGTCAATCAGAGTATGAGTACTATTTACTGTTTTATAGATTTGACAAGTTAGACGAAGTATATCGCGGTCATGAATGCGACTCTCATTTCAAACTGGAAGCGGGAGCAAATCCGAGAGTGCTAGAATTACTTATCATGCTTCATCAGAATGCCAATACACTTAGAGGGATTGGAAAGCTTCGTGTTAAGGAGCTATTTTTAAGTGTCATGCATCAAGTTTTGGTGGGGTGTAAGCATCGAGAGAGTGGCAGTTCTCCAAGTGAAAGGGTGATAGAGGAGGCTATTGCATACATACACCGGCATTATATGAATCCGTTGACACTCGACGAATTGGCAGAGCTGCATGCAATGAGTCCCAAACGCTTCTCCTACTTCTTTCACAAACATACTGGACTTCGTCCAATCGACTATCTTATCAATTATCGTATGGAAAGAGCAAGTGACTTACTTAAAGTAAGCAATTTTCCTATCCACGATATCGCTATTAGTGTCGGTTACGCCAATCCGCTATATTTCAGTAGAGTGTTTAAAAAGAAATTTGGTGTGTCTCCCTCCGCATACATACATAAATTAGATAATCATATAAATTGAGTTACTGATTTATATATTACGCCTGCAACTGGTGATGAACCTAGAGTGCAGGCTTTTTCTCTTTTGTCTCATTCTTTCCTTCCAGCCCTATCCTACATGTCGGCTAAATCATCATTCAGCAAACCTGGATTAGATAATAATGCATATAGTATTTATGATTTGTGTATTTGCATTTGTTGCAGACCTTGCTACACTATAATCGATAATGAGAATCATTATTAATTAATAGCCTTTTAGAGGTAACCTCTGATCAGAGTATTTCATGGGCACAAAACTTTTTTTACTACATGGGAAGGATTGGTGAATATTGACTGTGAATAGACAATTATGTATTGGCTTAGTCTTATCTACTTGGTTGAAAGGAGACGACTGGCGGCGCCCAGACAGCGGTGTAGAAAAAATGGGTTCAATTGACCCTTACATTGATTTGGCAAAGATGGCAGAGAAGTCAAAGCTCGATTTTCTTTTCAGGGCGGATTATCTTTTTGTTAGCCCACAGATGCTTGGCGATTCCGCTAATTTTGGTAGCCCTGACCCTACTATGATATTTGCAGCGATTGCTCGTGAAACCGAGCGGATCGGGCTAGTAACGACTATTTCTACGACTTTTAATCCACCGTATGTTGTTGCTAGACAGCTTCAGTCTTTGCATTGGCTAAGCAATGGACGTGCTGGCTGGAATATTGTCACTTCTATTGAAGGTGCCGAAAATTTCAGTGAGTCACCTATGCCTTCACCCCAAGAAAGATATGCGAAAGCAATTGAATTTACTGAGGTCGTACGCAAACTCTGGGAAAGTTTTCCGAATGAAGCCATTGTTATTGATCGTGAGTCAGGCATGTTTTCTGATAAGGATAAGGTTTCCCCAATTAATCATTCAGGTGAGTTTTTTAGTGTTAAGGGACCACTTACTTTGCCTGCCCATAAATCGGGACCAATTCCTTTATTTCAAGCAGGTGCGTCGGATACAGGACGAAATTTCGCCTCTTCAATAGCGGATGCTATTTTTGCAGCGATGCCAGACCTTGAATCGGGAGTGGAATTGCGAAATGATCTGAGAAAAAGAACTATGGAGCATGGGCGCGATCCGGACGCCATAAAAGTTTTGCCAGGTTTATATTTTTTCTTGGCCGAAACTCGTGAGGAAGCCCATGAATTACATAAGGCTGCACACGCACATTTGACTATTGAGCGCAGACATGCATCGCTTAAATCAGTACTGGGTCTTGATTTGAGTAGGTTTGCTTTGGATCGTCACGTAACTTCCGATATGCTTCCTGATCCGAATCAGCCAGTCCGCAGCCGAACACATGCTGAGTTGTTGCGCCGGTATATTACAAATCATCAACCTACAGTGGAAGAGGTATTAGCAAGGCCGGAGGTTGTCGGGTCTGCTCACTGGGTTTCCGTTGGAACGGTCGAAGACGTATTGAACGATATAATTGAGCGATTTGAGGCTGGAGCTATTGACGGATTTATAGCTATTCCGGGTGGTTCAGAAAAATCTTTGAAACTATTTTTTGAAAAGCTGATGCCGCAATTAGTTGAAAGAGGTTTGTTCAGAAATGAATATACGGGTATCACCTTACGTGAGCATTTAGGGATTAATACTACTGATCATTATGATAGGGATACAGTTTTGAAAGGGGTTCAAGAGAAGAATGAATAAAAAGTTTATACTAGCTGGTTTGATAGCATCATTCATGATTGTTTTGGCTGCATGTGGAGGAGGAGACAAACAGAGCAAATCAAACTCAACCTCCGGCAGCAACGGAGAATCAGCGCAATCTCAATTGGATAATGCAGGAACAGGCGAAACAAGAACGATTGAGTATCTCGGTGAAACGTATACCGTTCCACAAAAAGCAGAAAAAATTGTGATTGGGGCTATGGAAGCAATGGAAGATGCGGTAATGCTTGACGTTCATCCAGTAGGGGCAATATCGGTAGGCGGAAAGTTTCCAGAAATGTTTGCTTCAGTAACGGGCAAGGCGGAATCAATTGGTGAAAAAAGACAACCTAACTTGGAGAAGATATTGCAATTGAATCCAGACGTTATTTTAGGTTCAACGAAGTTCCCAAAAGAGGTGGAGGAGAAATTGCAAAAAATTGCTCCCACTATTTTGGTGTCGCACGTTTCTACAAACTGGGAAGACAACTTGAAATTAATGGGTGAATTAACTGGAAAGCAAGCAGAGGCAGAAAAAATTCTATCCCAATATAAAACAGATACACAAGCAGTAAAAGCATCGTTAAAAGAAAAACTTCAAGGTAAAAAAGTAGCCGCTGTTCGTATTCGCGGAGGGCAAACTTACATTTTTGCGAAACATGTAGACTTTAACCCTTTTTTATACAATGACATTGGTTTAGAAATGCCAGAACAGGTAGGCATGGCGAAATTGCAAGATGCGATCTCTGTCGAGCAATTGGCGGAAATGAATCCAGACTATTTGTTTGTGCAATTCTCTATGAGTGATAACAAAGATGCGGAAAATGCATTCGAAGACTTAAAGAAGAATCCAATTATCCAAAATATTAATGCCTTTAAACACGATCACGTATATGTCAACGTGGTTGATCCGCTTATGGAAGGAGGCCCTGTTTATAGTCGAATCAAGTTTTTAGAAAGTGTGCAAAAGTATCTGAACAAATAGTGGAATGGAGCAGGGAGAAATAAATCGTTATTAAGCCATAAGTTTGTTCTAATTGTCGTGTTATGCATTCTTTTCAGTGTGACAATAGTCGTGTCTCTTTTCTATGGTTCGAAATCAATGAGTTATGAAATGATGTGGCAGGCGCTTTTTCATTTTGATTCAGAGAATATGGAGCATTTAATCATTCAAACATCACGCCTTCCGCGTGTGATAGGGGCGCTATTGGTTAGTGCCTTCATGGCAGTTTCAGGAGCTTTAATGCAGGGGATGACAAGAAATTATCTTGCCTCCCCTTCGATTATGGGCGTGGCCGATGTTTAGTAGGGATTGCCTTTAGTTCAGGTTTTGGGGCCATTACTCTTTATATTTCATTAAAGATGGACCCACAAGATTTTGAAATGGCGACTGTTTGGTTATCAGGCAGCATTTATAGTACGACTTGGATTCATATATTAGCGGTATTGCCATGGATAATAATTTTAACTCCAATCATTTGGTGGAAATCGCACAGACTTAACCTATTAAATTTGGATGAGGTATCAGCCATAGGAATAGGTTTAAAAAAAGACCGGGAAAAAATGATTTTTCTTTTATGCTGCGTCGGGTTAGTTAGCGCATGTGTATCTGTAGCAGGAAGCGTTGGATTTATTGGCTTAATTGCCCCTCATATGGCTAGAAGACTAGTCGGTATTCATTATAAATATGTAATACCTGTCTGCGGAGCAATCGGCATGCTTATGGTGTTAGTCGGGGATTTTATCGAAAAGACGATCTTTGCTCCAGCTGAACTGCCTGTAGGCATTGTGATCTCCGTTATCGATGTTCCTTATTTCGTATATCTGTTGTTTAAAAAAAGAAAGTAGAGTAAAGAGAGAAGGAAGCCACTCATTGTACAAAAAAAGAAGTGCAGAAGAAATTGCAATTAAAATTAATCTGCTAAGACTAACGACAAGCTTATAACAAAATAAAATTTTAGGTGGATTATTTATGTCATTAACAGTAGAAACACAGCAAACAAAAGTGATTAAAACTACTCCAATATTAATTTCTTTCTTAATTGCTGGTTTCATTGGATTGTTCAGTGAAACGGCTTTAAACATGGCTCTCGGGGATTTAATACAAGTATTTTCTATTAGTTCTTCCACGGTTCAATGGCTGACAACAGGTTATTTATTGACCTTGGGGATATTAGTTCCTGTCTCGGGTCTCTTACTTCAATGGTTTAGTACACGTCAAATATTTATTGTGTCATTGATTTTTTCAATTATTGGGACACTAGTCGCAGCTCTTGCACCAAGCTTCGAAGTATTAATGTTTTCTCGAGTGATTCAAGCTATAGGTACGGGATTATTGCTGCCTCTGATGTTTAATTCGATCTTATTGATTTTTCCCGTCAATAAGAGAGGTGCGACAATGGGACTAATAGGGTTAGTCATTATGTTTGCACCCGCAGTTGGACCCTCAATCTCAGGATTAATTCTTGAAAAACTGACTTGGCATTGGATTTTCTGGGTTTGTTTGCCTTTTCTGATTCTTGCGTTGGTATCGGGTATAGTGTATATGCAGAATGTATCAACCATAACTAAACCCAAAATTGATATATTATCTATTATTCTATCTTCGATTGGCTTTGGAGGAATTGTCTATGGCTTTAGCAGCGCGGGTGAGAATGGCTGGGGAAGTACGATTGTGATCACGATGATTATTATAGGTCTTGCTGCACTTACCTTGTTTTCTTTGCGACAATTAAAAATGGATAAACCGATGCTTGATTTACGTGTATTAAAATATCCAATGTTTACTCTAGGTTTATTGGCCGTATTTATTTGCTTCACGGTAATAATGTCCACGATGATTTTGTTGCCATTATATTTGCAAACAGGACTAGCATTGACTGCATTTACCGCGGGGCTTGTTTTGTTGCCAGGTGGTGTGCTGAATGGATTAATGTCCCCAATCACAGGTCGTATCTTTGACAAATTCGGACCAAGAGGACTTGTTATACCTGGATTTGCAATCATGCTTATCATGTTATGGATTATGTCAAACGTTACCATTGAAACGCCGGTTAGTATGGTGATTGTGATGCACTCCATTCTATTTTTAGGTGTATCGATGGTTTTGATGCCTGCTCAGACAAATGGACTAAACCAATTACCTAAAAATCTTTACCCAGATGGTACTGCTTTAATGAATACATTACAGCAAATGTCGGGAGCAATTGGCACTGCAGTTGCGATTACGATTATGTCCGCTTCTCAGAAAAGATATATGAACAATATGACTGATCTATCTGACCCTTCTTCAATTAGAGCTTCATTAACAGCGGGAGTACAGGACTCCTTTATATTCACTCTAATTATAGCTATGGTTGGTTTAATTATTTCCTTCTTCATCAAATCTTCTCGCGTTAAATAGGGCTTACTGAATAATTTAAAACTCTTATTTCACGGCTCAAAACAAAAACCAGTGGTTGACATCATAATGTGAGGATAAAAATAGAAAAACATCTGCAAATCCTGTATTGCTGTAAGTCCTAACCAAACAAAATCTTTAGTGAATCTGTTATAAGGATAATCAATCATGCAGTTAATTCAACATGTAGCTCTTTCTCATTTTTTATATTCCGTAAAATCAACAAATAGAGGCTACTTGTCTATTCAAGAAAAGGGTGCGATTGTTGAATGTTTAAGGTAGAAAATGATCAAATTTTTTCATAAAAACAAAACTTAAATCTGTTAGAAAAGAGTCCATTTTGATCAAACTTTTTTTCAAAGCAACAATAACCCTCGTGGTATATACAAAAGTAAAAACAGGTTCGAGAAGAGCAAGGAAACAAAAAGGTTTGCCAGCATTACGATCAAATTTATATTAGTGCCGATAGTAAGAATAATATGGATCACTCTTTATCGATTTCTGAATTTCTACATCCTTACTACGATAATGAATAACTCCTTAAGTTCAGAAAAATTTACAATACCATTTGTATTAGTAAGAATTAGAACTGTAGGAATCCATTGAGAAACTTCCGAGGTATTGGGGAATTATAGGATTTAAATCGGTTCTCGATCAATTTGGACTGATCTAAAAATTACCACTTCTAAAAAAGAACGTTTGTACGTATAATATATACGAACGAACGTTCTTTTTGTTGCGGAGGGGGAGTGAAAACAATGAAAGATCAGTTAATAAAAGGGCTGCAACACAATCAGTTAGTAAATATGATGTACATTACAAAGTCTGGAGTCATCACGAAAAGGTTTATCAAAATAATTAAGATAGTCAAAAGTGCACTTTTATTCTCGATAATGTTCTTGTTATTGTTCCAGTTGTCTATAAAGAGCGAGGGATTATTTAATGTATGAAAACCTGCCTGAACGTTCCATTATATGTATTGATATGAAAAGCTTTTACGCTAGTTGCATGGCAATGCTTGAAGGCTTAGACGTCATGACAACCCCAATCGCAATAGTAGCTAATTTCACTCAACCTGGAAGCGTTGTCTTAGCTGCATCGCCACCTATGAAGGAGCGATTCAAGATAAAAACGGGAAATCGTCGTTTTGAAATACCAAAGCATCCAGACATAAAACTATTTGAACCGAAGATGAGTTTCTTCATCGATATGTCTATGGCTATTATTCGTCTTATTTCAAAGTATGTGCCGCCAGAGTGCATACATATTTATAGTGTCGATGAAAATTGGGTGGACTTAACTGAAACAGCAAAGCTTTGGGGACCTCCTGAAGATACAGCAAAGGAAATTCAAAAAGCGATATATGATCAGTTTCGTATCCCGAGTGCTATTGGGATGGGTCCTAACATGTTGATGGCAAAACTTGCTTTAGACCTTGAAGCTAAAAAGTCAGGTTTTGCAAAGTGGACTTACGGGGATGTGCCAACGAAACTTTGGCCTGTGCGTCCTTTATCTGAGATGTGGGGGATCGGAAAACAGATGGAAGCCAAGTTAAATGCAATGGGGATATTAACAGTCGGTGGATTAGCAAATGCTGATTTAAATGAATTAGAGGGAAAATTCGGCATCATGGGTAATCAACTGTACCACCATGCGCATGGAATTGATCTTTCTACGCTTGGAGAGCCTCTAGTTAAAAACTCAGCTCTAAGCTTTGGGAAAGGTCAGATGTTAATGCGTGACTACCATACAAGAAAAGAAATATCCGTGGCGTTCTTAGGTATCAATATAAAATTAATGGTGCATAACTTGAAAATTTTATTATTTCCTATAAAAACAACGACTTTAAGCTATTACAGATAATGAGCATAAATAAAAATGAGCATTTATCAGAACAATTATGCTCATCTTGTCGTTAGTTAACCACATTTGGAACTTACATTTTATTAAAAGACCAGGACTCACAATGTATCTAGAGTCCTGGTCTTTAAAAATGTCAAACAATTATTTATTTCAATGTTCGTTTGTACAATGGAGTTTAATGAATGCAGTTCAAAATATCTTCAGCTAACATTTTTGATCCTGCAGCCCCTTTAAGGTACTTTAAATCTCCGTTTGATGACCAATCTATAACTTTCAGCTTCACTAATAGATTAGCTATTTTAACTGAGTCTGGTTGTTGAGACTTGGTCAAATAATTATTATTAATAATTTGATTTCCTGCTATAGCCAATGCATTTAAGCAAGTAATATGTGTAATTCTGTATAATTTGTTATCATCCCATTCATTAGGGAATAATTCTTTTATTAAATTAAAGTAAAAAAGAGCTAAGTTTAGCTTTTTTTCCTTTGAAAGGTTAGTTAGATGGGATTTTTTTGTTAGCAATTTTACTATGTTATATAAATTTTGAAGCGTTATATTTTTTTCTTTAGTTCTTTTCCCAATCAAGGTTCCTTTGCTGAAAAATGGGCTTTCGGGTTTAAGAATTAAATTTGTAGCTACCCAGCTAATATCATCATTTTCTCTATTAAGATAACGACTTAATGATGTACCAATCCCTTTAGCTTTTGTATTTATTACATCGAAGAATTTAATTTCTTCATCATCATCTAAATAATGAAAGGCCAAGAAAGGAACATTAAGTGTGCTGTCTGTTTCATTAATATATTCACTGATTCCGCCTAATCTGTGCTGCCCATCCATTAGCGTTGCTTTTTTTTTGCATATTAATCTCCCGAAATTTCTTCTTTGGTTGTCATATGCATGAAATTCCCAATTTCCTGATGCATTCAATAAAATAGGGGTATAAAGAGCATCTTCACCCTGCGATAGATAACTTGCAAAATCTTTACATCGTTTTTTATCTATAGGACGCTGATAGCCTTTACCAGAAGGGTCATTATAAAGTTTGGAATAAGAGAAATTAACTGCAATTTGAGATGAAACAAAGCCTTGATAAGTAACACGACCACGCATCTTAGATTGTAATACATTTTCTATTGCTATATTTGAAGGTAAGTTATTACTCATAATAAAATCTCCTTAAGAAAATTTAATACTTGAACATTATAGTACTTATAAGTACATAATTCAATCAAATTTATACTATATGTAACTGTAATGTAGTGCAAACCTCACATAGTCTAAATGTGAGGTGATTATGTGGATAGTTTAGTCAAATTAGTTGGTAGCAACATCAAAGAAATACGGAAATTGAAAAAACTTACTCAGGAAGAATTAGCTGAAAAATGTGGATTACAAACTTCGTATTTAGCGGGTGTTGAACGAGGAGATAGGAATATCACTATTCAGACCTTAGAAAAGATTACTGAAGGTTTGGAAGAAGCACCTAGCAGTATCTTTAAATTTGATACTCTAAGTTTCGACAATAAATATTTTGAAAAAAAAGAATTGATTATGATCTTGCAAAATCTAATAGAAGATAGAAGTGAAGCCGAAGTTCGCTTAGTATTAAATATTGCTAATGAAATATTTAATACATACGAAAAGTGAAGGGCTTGAAAGAAAAATCAGTGCTTCCACTCATTCGAGTGGTTTATTTTTTTACCTTGGTTTCACTGCTTTCGCCATTATTATGATTGAAAAATCCGAAGCACAAAGTAGTTCTTGTAGCTTTAGAATAAAGATTGAATAAAAATTTCCTTCAATCTTCATTTATTTGCAAGTGCAAAAACTCCATTTTGAAAAAAGATTGATCAAAATGGAGTTAATCTTTCTAACTAAGTATGAGATTTTTATAAAAAGTTTGATTAATTAAAGTGATCCTTATTCAATTTTAAAGCTCTCGTTAGTTGAAAAATATCTATCTTTTAATGCAATAAATTCGCTACGCTTTCCTTTTAGCTTATGTTTTCGCAACTGTATGATATTGTTTGTTTTTAGGAAAATGTAATACAACTTTAGTGTATTCATTCTCTTTTGATTCAATTGAGATATCATGACCTAATTTATAAGATAGGCGTTTAGCTAAATATAAACCTAATCCAGTTGATTTGTTATTTATCCTACCATTAAATCCAGTAAATCCGCGTTCAAATACTCGTCCAATATCTTCAGCTTTAATACCAATACCATTATCTTGAATAATGAGACGTTTTTCATTTTCGTCTTCTTCTCCGATAAACTTAATTTGCCCATAGTCATTTGTATACTTTAATGAATTGGCAACAATCTGATCCACGATAAATGATAACCATTTTGTGTCGCTCTCAACAAGAAGTTGCAAGTTTGTACGTTCAAACTGAAGACGTTTTGCAATAAACGTTTTGGCGTATTTTTTCATACTAGCTCCCGTCACAGTTTCTAACGAAATTGATTGAATAAAATAATCTTTCGAAAAAGAATCTAGACGCGAGTAATACAGTGCTTGATCGACAAAGTGATCAATTTTCCCTAGCTCATCTTCCAACTTACCCATTAAAATATCTGCAGATTTACCACTACGCATCAATAACTGACTAGCAGCAATTGGTATTTTAACTTCATGAATCCACGACATAATATAATCATGATATTCTTTCTTTTCTTCATGTAAAATGTACATTTTATTCTGTTGCTCTAAGTACAATTTTTTTAATATCTCTGTATATAACCCTTGTTCATACGTATGTGGGTTTGGGATAGCACTGACTGTATCATTCTCTAACTGAAGAGCATTTTCAAGCTCCTCATAAAATCTTTTATGATAGAAAAAACCTATTATAAGATAGCTAAGAATAAAAATAATGCTCACAATATTGATATACAGAAGATTCATCTTCGTGCCGCTTAACCCGTCACTCAAGTAAATCATGCTAGAGACAAAAAACATAATTAAAACGTACAATAGTAAAAAATAGCGACGTTCTTTTACGTAAAGAATGATGCTCATGTAATAATATAACCTAGCCCTTTCTTCGTATGAATAAAATCTTCTTTCCCTAGTTCAGCAAGTTTTTTTCGGACACGTGCAACATTTACTGTTAGTGTATTATCATCAACAAAGCTATCATTTTCCCATAGGCTGCGCATGATTTCGTCCCGACTTACAATAGACCCTCTATTTTGCATCAAAACCTGTAAGATTTTAAATTCATTTTTCGTTAATTCTAGATGTTGTTGATGATAAGTTACTTCTCCATTTTGTAAATTTAATATAACCCCTTCATGTTCAACAACGTTTGCTGCCATTTGTGTATAAGTATATGTGCGACGTAAAATAGCGTGGATTTTAGCGACTAGTACATCTGTGTAGAACGGTTTTTGTACAAAATCATCCCCACCCATATTGATCGCCATTACCATATCCATTGGATTATCACGAGATGATAAGAATATTATCGGTACTTTTGATACTTCTCTAATTTTTCTACACCAATAAAATCCATCAAAAGAAGGAAGATTAATATCAAGTAGTACCAGTTGTGGGGATTTGGTTAAAAAATCATTTAAAATATGGTCAAAGTTCGTAGTTGCCCACACCTTAAATCCCCATTTTTCCAATTCATCCGCAACTGTTTCTCGTATTACTGGCTCATCTTCGACTAATAAAATTTCCATTATGAAATTGTCTCCTATTCAGTACTTAACTTAAATTATTATAAAGTGTTTATTATAAGTAGTTTTCTTATGGTTTCCGATATAAAAGTACCATACAATAATCTTATTGCACAACGGAGGAGGAGTACTATTGAAACCATTGTTACAAGCAAAACATGTCAGAAAGGTATACGCAAATAAAGGTAGCATATTTACCGCCCTCCATGATATTGATATAACAATATTTGAAGGGGAGTTCGTCGGTATTATGGGACCATCAGGTTCTGGAAAAACTACATTATTAAATATCTTATCAACGATTGATATGCCGACAGCAGGAGAAATTATTATTAATGATTCAACTATTACAAAAATGAAGGAAGAACAACTTACTGCTTTTCGCAGAGATTCATTAGGATTTATTTTTCAAGAATACAACTTACTTGATACGTTAACTATAAAAGACAATATATTGTTACCACTAGCAATAAGAAATACTGCCATAACAGAAATTGATCGTCGCGTAGATGAAATTGCCACTTTATTTAGTATTCAGGAGTTGTTAAATAAATATCCATATCAAATTTCCGGGGGACAAAAGCAGCGTATAGCGGCAGCACGAGCAATTATAGGGAACCCGAAATTAGTTTTGGCTGATGAGCCTACTGGTGCACTGGACTCTAAATCAGCAACCGATTTGCTAAACAGCTTCCAAACGTTAAACGAAAAAAACTTAGCTACTATTTTAATGGTGACTCATGATCCTTTTGCGGCAAGTTATTGCAAACGTGTGCTCTTTATAAAAGATGGACAAATATACACTGAACTTGTAAAGGGGGATATGTCACGAAAAGAATTTTTTCAAAAGCTGCTCCATATTCTATCTGCTCTTGGGGGTGGTGTAATTGACACTATTTAGTATTATCAAGAAAAATATGCAAGTCAACTTGAAAAATTATTTATTATATATTGCTTCCATGATTTTTAGTATTGTCATTTATTTTACGTTTGTGTCCTTGCGATACAACAATCACATATTAAATCTAATTGGGGCAGACAAAAAAATTAAAGATGTATTCGATGCTTCATCTGTTATTTTAATGATATTTGTAGCAGTATTTATTTGGTATTCAAATTCATTTTTTACGAAAAAGCGCAAAAAAGAAATTGCATTGTATTCCTTACTAGGTGTTCAAAAACGTAAAATTGGCGCCATCTTATTTTATGAGAATCTCATTATGGGGATTATTGCTCTTACAATAGGGGTAGGAATTGGTGCCATGTTATCAAAAATATTTGCGATGTTACTCTTAAAATTAATGCACCTACCAACCGTTATTTCATTTTCTATTCCTGTGAACGCAGTAATCCACACCACTTTCGTATTTGGTGTCATTATTTTGATAACTTCTTTCCATGGATACAAAATAATATATAAATTTAAATTGACTGAATTACTTCAAACTGAACATCTAAATGAGAGTATTCCTAGAGGATCTATGAGTACTGCTTTATTAGGAATTATTTTACTTGTTACTTCTTACTGGGTTGCACTTCAACCGATTGGCTCATCTTTATGGTTAAACCATGGGATATGGAATATGTACATCGTGTTAGGAGGCTCTATAATCGGGACATATTTCATATTCAATTCTTTTACTGTATTTTTATTAATGGGCTTACAGAAATATAAAAAGCACTATTATCGTAGCATTAATGTAGTAAGTGTTTCTCAACTCTTATCACGTATACAAGCAAATGCTAAAACATTAACAGCCATCGCGTTATTAAGCGCAATCACATTATGTGGCATTGGGGCATCTTATAGCATTTATTATAAAAATAAAACATTGATTGATAAAACGGAACCATTTAGCTTTCTGTATGAAACGCCAGGGATTTCTGTGGATCAGCATATTGAGAAGTTGATCAAAGCATCGAACCATTCACTTGAAGCAAAAGCTACGATTCCATTAATAAAAGTTAAAGCGGAATTAAACGTGAATAGTATTATGCCTTTTGACTTTTCAGAGAACCCAGGGTACTTAAATTTAATATCTGCAAGTACATTTCAATCGTTATCAGAGATAACAAATAAAAATTTAAAAGTCTCACTTCAAGATACAGAAGCAATCGCTCTCGATGCACATAAAAGCAATACGTTCAAAACAGAATACACGAGTAGTGAAGCAATGCTTTATTTACCAAATAGCCATTACAATTTGCAATTTGTTGGGAAAATACAAGATAACATTATAAATGAATCGTTACATGAATTGACGATTGTCGTATCAGACGAAG
Organism: Lysinibacillus sp. RC79; assembly: GCF_041262405.1. Classification (NCBI taxonomy): domain Bacteria; kingdom Bacillati; phylum Bacillota; class Bacilli; order Caryophanales; family Bacillaceae; genus Lysinibacillus; species Lysinibacillus sp. RC79. The sequence goes on along the minus strand of NZ_JBGCCD010000018.1, from coordinate 3,963 downwards.
TTTTTTCTACTATAGCAAACGAGCAAAAGCCCTATATACTACAAGCTTTTAAAGTGTCAAACGACAAAAACGCAAAACAATTAACAGCTTCGATTCAAAAGATGCTTCCAAATGAAACTATACTAATAGCAAAATATACTACCTACAGAGAGCTTATGGAAGCAAATGGATTAGTCATCTTTGCAGGTGTATTTTTAGGCCTTGTCTTTATGGCTGCTACAGGTAATGTCATATACTTTACCCAATTAACAGAAGCGATCATAAATCAAAAAAAGTACACTATATTACGTACACTAGGGGTAAGTAAACAAGAGATTTTTAAATCGATTGCTAAGCAAATTGCATTTATATTCATATTGCCAGTTTGTATCAGTGGTTTACATAGTATTATTGCTTTACGTATTCTATCAAACGCTCTTGGCATGAATATTTTCATTCCAGTTTTAACAACTATTATTGTATATACGCTCATCTACTCAATTTACTATTTATTCACAGTTCATTCTTATAACAACATCGTAAATAAATAACAAGAAAGAGACGGTCATGTAAATGATTGTCTCTTTCTTTTTGGAACGATATCGGATCCTTACAAAAATGTAAGATTGCAGTCAGTCACATCTATGTTTTGTAGTATGTATTCCCTTTACACTAACTATAGATTTTCTACGAATGATAAAACTTTGAAAGCATTTATGGAAAATACAACAGAAAAAAATTATAGATCGAAAGGATAATATTTATGACAGAAATAACAAAAAGTATGCCAAGAAAAAATCGAATTGTCGATTTAGATATAATACGTGGTTTTGCATTGATTGGAATTTTTTTAGTGAATATCAGTATGTTTCTTACTGAAGCTGGTTTTTCTCAGAAAGGTGGCGACCTAGACCTAGTTCAAATTTTCGCAACTGGGAAATTTTACGCTATTTTCTCTCTGCTTTTTGGAGCAGGTTCTGCACTCTTCTTAGCAAGCGCTAAGAAGAAAAATCAACCGTATTCTTTGTACATTAGACGTATGTTAATACTACTCGTGATTGGAATAGTACACTATAACATTTGGGGCGGGGATATTCTCACTACTTATGCAATCGTTGGACTTGTATTATTACTACTTCATAAAGTCCCTAGCAAATGGTTGTTAATATTTTCTTTAAGTTTTCATTCGCTTGGCATTATCGCAAACATTCTTATTTACGATTACATGTATGGCGGTAAAGAAAACATGCCACTATTCATTAATATGTTGCAATTAGTTACTTCGCTTACTTCAATTTTAGTCTATTTTGTAGAAGGATTTTCTCTTATGAAAATGGACGCACTTACAAAGTTAAAGAATAGACCAAAACTTCATGCAATACTTTTAGTAGGTTTAGGAAGTATTTCAATTGTTGGTGTTACTGTACAATTACTATCGACAAATGGAAAGTTATCATTTAGTTTATTAACTATTTTACAACCTATATTAACATTAACATACATTTTGATTGTAGTTGCTTTATTAAAAAGTAAAGCTGGAAGTACTTTCCTCAAGCCGCTTCAAGCTTATGGAAGAATGGCGATGAGTAACTATTTAGGACAAACTTTTGCAGGAATATTTATTTTGCCTTTAGTTATCAATTTATTACCTCTAAACGTTCTTACGATTATTTTCTGCTTATCAACATGGATTGTACAAATTATACTAAGCAAAGTTTGGTTAAAACATTTTAACTTCGGACCTGTAGAATGGGTTTGGCGTTGCTTAACTTACTGGAGCTATATACCGAATCGTAAAGAAATTAAAGGAACTAGTATTTAGAAAAGATAATTATCATTTCCTAAATAGAGATAAAAGAACGCTATTCAATTAAGAAGCGTTCTTTTATTGCAATACACAGAGTTACTTATGAAGATGTTAGAAATCAAGAAGACAAATTACACGAACAATTTATAAACGAGGAGTTTAACTATGAAAAAAATACTTGTCTTAAGTGCTATTTTAACGCTTATCGCTAGTTTTGTGGCGGGTTGTAACGTAGTAGCTACACCAAACAAAATTGCGGCTGATCAATATTATGTACAAATACAAGGAACGGGGGAAATGAAAGATAATCGACGTTACTATACTTTGCCTGCTTATGATAAAGATGGGGTAGAAAAGAAAGTTACATTCTCAAGTGCAAAGTCAATAAACCAACAACTTCAGGAAAATGCATTTTTACGTCTCTATGTCAGACAAGGTAATACAGAGGAAATGGAGATATTGGATACTGAAGTAAAATCTTATGAAGAAGTACAAAAAGAAGATTTACCTACAAAAACAAAAGAAAAATTGGATGTAAATTAATATAAAGGGATAATTAAAATGAAAAGTTAAGATTAGATATTTCATTATTTTACTTCCAAAATTGATAAGTCAAATTATGTACTTATCACAACAGTGATTTCAATTATTTTTAGGTTTTCTATCGTTGCATCTCTATTAAAAAATAAATATCCCAAAAAGTATTTATTCATTTAGGCACTTCTTTAATTAGAGGTGCTTTTTTGATTGAAATTTAATTGTAAAGTGATAATATAATGAAGTTATTTAATTTTGATATAAAATATTTTATTGTAGTAAGGCTCTTTAAGGTTGTTTACTATCAATTGTATATTCATGAAATAATTGATCCAATTTAATAGCTAGGGAGTATTTTAAAGAAGAATTTAAAACTTGCTATAAAGTATCTGTATAATATCAAAGTATTGAGGTGTTAAGAACTTATGTTTTTTGGATTTATTCCAATTGTTTTACTAATTCTTTTTTTGGTGTTTTATTTAACAGACCCTAGAAGAATGATCAACGGTTTTTTATTTAATATGTTTTTATTTTCAATGATTATTACATGCGCTTATTTCTCTACGACTACAGGGAATCGGTATTTATTGTTAATCGCTCTTATACCTGCTATAGCTGTTGTCTTTATGTTGAATTTTGGCTTAATTGCCTTAATAGTGGGGCTGTTTCTAAATGCCAAGATTCTTATGAGAAAAGAAAGTCGACGTTTTTCTAATAGTCTAACTTTGATTCTAGGTATATGCCTTTTACTCTTTATGATAATTCCTATAGTCGAACCAATTCGCTTTTTTCCTAGCGTAATCCAAACACTTTACTGGGGAGCAGTTCTTATTTTCTTATATGTACTTATAGATTTATCTAATTTCTTAACGTCCTATTTTCTCTACCAATTCAATAGACCAAAATACAATCAAGATTTTATCATTGTTCTTGGAAGTGGTTTAATTAATGATAAGGTTCCGCCACTTTTGGCTAGCCGAATTAATAAAGCTATTGAATTTTATTGGAAACAAGAAGCAGTCTCCTCTTCACCTAAAATTATTTTTTCCGGTGGACAAGGACCGGATGAAAATATTTCTGAAGCGGCAGCAATGCAGGATTATGCTGTAAAAAACGGGATTCCTCTAGAACATACAATAAAAGAAGATCGTTCTACTACTACTTATGAAAATATGCTGTTTTCAAAGAAAATTATGGAATCAATAAAAGGATTCAATTATAATAGCATTTTCTCTACTAATAATTTCCATGTGTTTCGTGCAGGATTATATGCTAAAAAAGTAAGCTTGGATAGTCAAGGAATTGGTTCAAAAACGGCTTTTTATTATTGGCCAAATGCGATGATTCGAGAGTATATTGCCGTCTTTGTTATGAATCGTGTACGTCATAGTATTGTAATAGCCATTATTTTGGGATTCTCTATCTTAGCAACCGTAGTAAATTATTTGTTTTTTTGAGAATGGATTTAGCATTGCTTAACTATTGGAGCATCGTACCAATCTAGAAAGCGATAATCTATTTGCTTATTAAAAAATACCCATAATCTGAACTGCACCCCAATTGTTAGACACATCTAACAATTGGAGGTGCAGTTTTTCTATGGCTAAATATACTGTAGAAGATAAATTACAAGCAGTTGA